>JAAESJ010000629.1 GCA_024229495.1 Verrucomicrobiaceae bacterium
CCCCTTGACCCGGACGTCGATGGCGACGGATACCCGGATGACTCCGATCACTACCCGCTAGACCCGAGCGAGTGGGCAGACACGGACGGGGACTGGGTGGGTGACAACGCGGACGCGTTCCCGGATGACCCCTCCGAGTGGGCCGACACCGACGGGGACGGAGTGGGCGACAGGGGGGACGCGTTCCCTGAGGACGGCTCCGAGTGGCTTGACAGCGACGGGGACGAGATAGGAGACAACGCCGATGCCTTCCCGATGGATCGCCAGGAGTGGGTTGACACCGATGGCGATGGCGTGGGTGACAACGCCGACGCCTTCCCGGAGGACCCGTTCGAGTGGGGTGACCTCGACGGGGACGGAGTGGGTGACAACACCGACGTCTTCCCGGCTGACCCGTTCGAGTGGATAGACACCGACGGTGATGGCATAGGCGACAACTCGGATGCCTTCCCAATGGACGTGGATGAGTGGCTTGACACAGATGGGGACGGCGTCGGTAACAACGCGGACGCGTACCCCCTCGACTCCTCGAGGTGGGAGGAGGAGCCGGAGTACCTGATGATAGGGCTGGCCGG
>JAAESJ010000630.1 GCA_024229495.1 Verrucomicrobiaceae bacterium
AACAGCCGGTGTGATCTCGGGTACGCCAGTCAACGCCAACGTTGGCGCGCACACGATCACCGTGACATGCACTGACGCAGCCGGCGCTACAGCGACCGACCAGTACGCGCTGACCGTGACCAACACCAACGACGCGCCAACCGTCGCCAACGCGATCGTGGATGCTAGCGTCGCCGAGGACTCATCTTACACACTGGACTTCTCCAGCGTGTTCGCTGACGTCGACTCGGGTGACTCGTGCACATACAGCGTATCTGGAAACCCGAGCACCATAGTGATCTCTGGAACGGATTTGACCGGTACCCCGGTCAACGCCAACGTGGGCGCACACACAATCACACTGACTTGCACTGACGGTAGTAGCGCAGCAGTGTCCGACGAGTTCGTTCTGACTGTCATCAACACCAATGACGCTCCAACAATCACGAGCACGGCAGTCACATCGGCCACCGAGGATGTGGCATACACATACACGGTTACAACAGCTGATGATGATGGTGAGACAGTCACCCTAACCGGAACTACTGTTCCAAGCTGGCTGACCTTCACCGCATCGACCGGCGTCCTGGCGGGAACACCGCTCAACGCGCACGTCGGCAGTCACAACGTCGTGATAACAGGAAGCGATGGATCGGCATCCGTCACGG
>JAAESJ010000631.1 GCA_024229495.1 Verrucomicrobiaceae bacterium
CCGATGGGGTCAGTGGTAATCGCGTTGAGTTCTCCGCTTTTAAGGTCAAGGGACAGGAGCCGTCCGGGTGTCTCTGTGCTGAAGTCACTCTGAATATTCTGTCCCCATCCGCCAATGATGAGCTTTCCCTTGTGGACAAGAAGGCCGTTGGGTTGCTCTATCCGGTCGCCCTCGATAAGAACGGAGAGATCGAGTGTTTCCTCTTTAAATTGGTAGATTTTCCCTGCCAGCATGTCGCTGACGTATACGGTGCCATCTTTACCGCAGGCCAAGTCGTTAAGGAACAGAGCCCCTGGAACCTTCAACTCACTGACCTTCTTTGCGCTGGTGATGGAAAAGGCCAGGATACGGTCAATGTCGGCGACCCACAGCTTATCTCCCGAACTGCGCAATCCCTTCGGGGCATTGAGTCCGGTTGCCCACTTCTTTTCGACAACCTTGCCCTCCGGAGTCATCTTGGTGATCCACCCGTCACCATCCTTGGCCATGCCTCCGCCTTCACCAATCTGGGAGACAAAAAGGAAGCCGGATTTCTTGTCCAGATAGATGCTTTCCGGAGCAGTGACGCCTTTACTCAGTGACCACACCGCTGGAAGCTCCTCGGCTTGCAACTTGATTACGGGTAATGTGAATGCAAACAGCAGTGTAAGTGTGATTTTCTTCATGGAGCTTCAGTTTGCGACGCAATATACAATTTAACAGCTTTTTTCTTGGGTAAGTCATCTTCAATGTGCCAGCTCATCAGGTTGGGATAGGTGGAGAGTGGAACCACCCGTAGCGAAATAATGCTGCCCAGCGGGCTTTGAGGCAGCCGGCGGCCGTGGAAAAGGCAGGTTTTCACGATCCGGATGCGCTTCCCGTGGGAGTGTTGCTGTTGGCCATGAACGGCAAGGATCTCATATTCATTGACGATGAAGGCATTTTGGAGATCGGTGACCTGATCATTGTTGAGGTTTGAGGTGGTAACCAGCTTCAGTGTGATTGAAAGCGGCGTGGCGGCTATTGCAGGTCTGGGTGTTTCCGAAGGTTTTAGTGGCTGGTTTACAGGTTTTTTCTCTGCGATTGGTTTAGGTCTTGTGCTGCGGTTACCTTTTCCCGGTAGGATTCTTCCGATTGTGGTAATTGCCCGGCGCACGGGAGACTTACTGCCACGGATTGCAAGGAGCAGGTTGGATTGTCCTTTCCTCCAGCGGTATCCGGTACCAAAGGGCAGGGGCTTCGCTTTGGATCGAAAAATTTTTACCAGATCATCTTGATGATACCGCTTGAAGAGGTCGGTGGGTGTCTCGTGGTTTCCGTAGGGAGTGAGATTCCAGAGTGAACGATCAAAGAAGCGCAGGGGGATACCGGAGTCATCCTGGATGATGGCATTGCTTGAGGCTAGCAGGTGATCTCTGATCTGAGAGAAGTAAGGTTCATGCATGAGGTAAGATGATGCTTTCACATAGGAAGGACCGGGGGGCAGGCTTTCCAGGTAAGTGAGAAAACCTGATCGCTTCAGGGCTCCGTTTGCGATGTTGGTTTGAAAGTAGAGTATGTGTCTTGTTCTGCCGTCCCTGCAATGCACGTCGATGCGCACTGCGGCGGCGCCCTTGTGAGAAGTTCCGAGACCGGTCAACTTGCCGTCCTTACCCAGAGAGATAAACTCGACATCCTTGATCTTGTGGCCATCAGCAGCCAGGAAAAGGCACATGATCGGCAGGGTTCCAGCGTATGTCGCAGCGGGAAGTTCCTTCTGCATGTCACTGGTCCGGAAAAAGCTGTAGCGGATACTTTCCTCCAGGATCTTGCGGATTTCGGCAAGGGCGGATTCGGCTAATTTTCCTCTTAGTGACGTTGAACGGGGTAGTGTGCCAATTGGTTCAAGGCCACAAAGCATATAGGAATCCGCCCTTGGGAACATGCGCATGACATGCAGGACATCCGGGCCACTGAAGGCATAACGAACGACACCTCCCGGTGGGAGGTCGGGGCCGTTTTTACCACTGCTCCAGCTCAGCATGGGATCCAATGTGGAGGCCTTGTATTTGGCCCATGCCTTTTGCATGGCCTCCCGGTGTTCCTGCCAGGCGTGGCTCTTGGTAATGCGAGTGGAGGCCTTAGGGCTTTCCTTCCCGGCAAGCAGCATCGCCGTTGTATTGATGTCCGCAATGATCCGTGAATCCGCGGTGCAGGCAATGGTGGTTGCCACCAGCAGGGTTGCGGTTAGCAGGGGTTGATGGAAGTGCCGCGGCATCGGGGGATCATTACTACCGCTTGGCTTGCAGCGGAAGTGAAAAAATGCAACCAGGTTCCGGGGAGCGCCCGCGGAGAGAAATCCGCTGATTTGCTAGATTGAGAGTTGTTCTCCGCTCCCGGTGTCCCGGGTGTCACCCATCTTTTCGCGAATTTGGGACAACTCCGCCTTTAGGTGGGTGCGAAACAGGATGATGTCAGCCTTGTGGATGAGGATATTTGCTCCCATGTCCAGAAAGCGGGCGTGTTCATCGATGCTTCCCCAGAAATGAATCCCTGCTCCGATTCCGCGGGCACGGGCGGTGGTGATAATCTTTTCACAAGCTGCCAGGAAGTCCGGGTGCTCATACTGCTCAGCAACCCCAAGGCTGCAGGAAAGATCGTGCGGTCCAATCAGGACTGCGTCGGTTCCCTCAACGTCGAGCAACTTGTCGAGGTTTTGCATGGCCGGCACGCTTTCAATATTGATGAGCATGCTGTTGCCTGCGGTATTGGTGGAAATATAGTCGTTAAGGGCCGGTTCCAGGGGGGTGCCCTCGAGGGTAGCCTGAAGTTTTTCGCCCTTCAGGGGTCGTAGCTTGATTGCCCCGCGCAGTGCCCGCACCTGTTCCGGGCTCTCGATGTAGGGGGCAACCACAGCGGCGGCTCCATCGTCAAGGGCAACAGTCGCCTTGTCGGGATCCGGGTCGGTAATGCGCACCAGGGGCGGCAGGCCCAGTGCCGTGTAAGTGCGGCACATCCAGCTTAGGGTTTCCCGGTTGAAGGCGATGTGCTCGGTATCAATGAAGACGAAGTCGAGCCCGCAGTCACCGATGACCTTTGGCCAGAACGGGGAACCTGAGACCAGCAGTGTCCCGTAAATGCGCTTTTCCCCGCGCAGTGCGGCATTGAATTCTTCTGGGTTCATCGGTTGTCTACACTAATTGCTTTTCCTGCTTTTCCTGATTCCACCGCCGCCAGGACCGTGGCGCAGATGTTGCGGGCACCCCGGGCATCAAGGATCGGTTCCTCGCTGCCGTCAATGGCACAGGCGAAGTTTTCTGCCAGCAGGTAGTTATTGAAATCGGCAACGCGCCGGTTCCTAAATTCAAGATCCGGCTGGTCCCGGTAATGGATACTCACTTCAGGGCGGGCTTCCGAGACGACCATCGATCCCTTGTCCCCGACGAGGTGTAACTTGATCTCCCCGATGTCCGGATGGGAGGCGGCACCGATACGCCCGATGCAGAGTGATCCGGTCACTCCATTTTCCATTTCAAGGGTCACGCTGGCCAGGTCATCAACCCCGTTGTCGGCATGCGCCTGGTGGAAGAGTGCCGTGGTGCGGGCGAAGACCCGGTTGACGCGTGCCTCACGGCTGAGCATGCGGATGTAGGCTAGCGGGTATATGCCCTCGACCTGTAACTCGCCCATGGCCTCGGTGCCGACCCCGCCATCAGAACCATCGGCATGCGCATCGAGCTGGCGCTCAAGCCAGTCAATCGGCGGGTCGCCCTTCGCGCGACTTCCAAGGGGAGGCCCGGCATCCTTGGAAAAGTAAAAGTCACAGTGGATGGAGCGGAGATTTCCCAGGCGTCCATCCTTCACTGCTGTGCGAGCCTGGATCAGGGCAGGCAGGAGGTTGCGGTTCCAGACCAGGCAGGTCACGTTATTGCTCTCGATGGCATCGATCAACCGGTCGCAGTCCTCCAGTCGGGTTGACAGGGGCTTGTCGACGACAATGTGAAGTCCCGCTTCCGCCGCGCGGATTGCCAGTTCGCAGTGGCGCTCGGCCTCGGGGCTGACCGCCACGGCGTCAAGGTTGTGTGACTTGATTGCCGCATCCACATCACGCAGGTAGGGAATGCCGAACTCTTCGGCAAACAATGCGTTGCGATCGTGGGCCCAGTGGGGCCGATTGTCATCATCAGCGACACAGCAGAGATCAAAGCGTGGGTGCGCGGCGATGGCGCGTGGCAGATAGCAGTGCTTGACCACGCTGAACACGCCGACCTTGAACGGCTTACTGGAACGATCGGTATTCATCATGTGCTGGATGTCGCACTTGTTACCTGCACGATTTGCTGTGCTTTAAGGTAGTCGTTATTGGCGGTTTCCGGTAATTTCCCTATACGAACCGAATTCAGGAAATCCTCGAGCATGGGTTGTATGTAAGCGTCCCTGGAACCGGGCAGCTCGGCTTTAGCACTACCACCGCTGAATACCAGGTTACGGTCACGATGGTCATCAGCGTAAGCTGCCCCGAGTGAACCGATCAGGGAGAGGCTGTGGTATCTGTCGCCATCCGGCAGGGCACCGGAGAAATCGATCATCGCCATGCCCCCTGCAGGGAAGCCGAGGTGGATTAACCGGCTGCCTGGAGAGCTTGTGCAATAGGTGGCATCCGGAGCTGTATCAAAGAGCCACAGGGCAAGGTCAACTGCCGCAATTTGTTCATCAGTGGTGATTGCACCCGGGTGCCAGTGGTGCAGGCGCAAAAGGCCGGGAGTGCCCAGTTGTCCTTCATCAAGGCTGGCACGGATGGACTGCACCTGTGGTGAGAAGCGCCAGGGGAAGGCCGGGAAGGCATTGGCATCCGTGTCCCCCAGGAGCAGTGCCGGCAGGCCTTCGGGTATCAGGCCTGCATCGTCGGTCACGATGGCATCAGCTGCCTCCTCGACGACCTGGGCATCAGCGATGCGGCTTGCCGCTGCACTGTAATCAGCTTCACCCTCTTTTAACTGGAAACAGAGGCGGGTCATTACTTGTCCATGTCCCGTTTACTGGTGTCCGGTGCG
>JAAESJ010000632.1 GCA_024229495.1 Verrucomicrobiaceae bacterium
CGTGATTATAATGAGCCCGGATCAGCGGGCCGGAGACCGATAAAGGCTCCGGACAAACCGAAAGTGGAGGCGATGGCTCCCCGGAACATTAACGCCAAGCCACTGGACCCGGAATCGAACCCGTACTGGGACGCGAACGTGAACCGTGACCGTGTCTATGATTTTTATGCGAGGCAGGCCATTGCCCGGGACAAGGAACCTACTGCTTTTCCCGGACTCGACGGCGCGCATACTGGTCACTGGGGGAACCAGAACGATCAGGAGACCTGGAAAGATGGGAGAGTCAAGGACATGGACATTGGATCCATGGTCAGTGGTGTCTTCCGTGGTCAAGGCTTGACCATTCCCCGGGCCGTGAGCGTTCGTCTCCCGTCCGTTCCTGGTCAGAAAGAACCTCTGAACGTGGTCTTTGATACGGATAAGATGAGGTTCGCTGCTGCCTGGTCAGGTGACCTGGTGGCCTGGACTGATGTGCGGCGCAGTTTTGTGCATGGAATTCCCATGGGAGGAAAGCCAGTCGAACTGGTCGATATTAAAGCTAAATTCGAGGGAGCCAAGTTCCTTGGCCTTTACCGTGACGCTGACCGTATCATTTTCTCCTGGTCCTTACCCGATATCGGTGAGGTCAATTACAGGACAGCCGTCGTCATTGACGGAAAGGTTCATGAGATCGAAGTGGAGATACCTGAGGATCCGAAGCGTCAATGGGCACAGAAGATCATAACTAGAGGTAAACTCGGGGACCAGGCCCCTTATGCTATTGATACACTCACTCTCCCATACACGAATCCATGGAAGGCCCTCATATTTCCGGGAGGACATGACTTTGTCTCGGAACGGAGGATTGCTCTTTGCACGATTCATGGGGATGTCTGGATCTGTGACGTTTCCGGACCCGGTCTTGAAGAGCTTACCTGGAAGAGATTTGCGGCGGGGCTCCATCAGCCTCTTGGTCTCAAAGTAGTCGATGAGCTTATTCATGTCATGTGCCGTGACCAGATCGTCGCAC
>JAAESJ010000633.1 GCA_024229495.1 Verrucomicrobiaceae bacterium
ACGTGTTCAACAACCCTGTGGAGCGTGACGGGCAACGATGGGTAGCGTTCCCGAAACCCCATGTGATGTTCCAGTTCTATGACGGGCTGAGTGGCGAATTGCGCTATTGTGAGACAATTCACGCCAGGTAAGGCTCACCAGTGTGAGTAAGTTTACCGTTTGCCTTTCTCTAAGTGAACTGCTGCGGCGCTGTCCAGGAAAAGCTGACAGTTGTCATGCTGCTGCAGGGACGATGCCGGGCAGTCAGGTGAGAGCGGACCTTCCACGGCGCCTTTGACAGCGTTGGCCTTGCGTTCATCAGGGACAGTGCAAATGATGGCTGAACTTTTAAGGATTTGCTTCACTGACATTGAGATTGCCTGTGGCGGCACTTCCTGAAAGCTGTTAAACCATCCTTCACCGAGTTGCTGGTTACGGCATGCCTCATCAAGATTAACGACGAGGTAAGGGGTGGGGGTATCAAAATCTGCGGGCGGGTCATTGAATGCGATATGTGCATTTTCACCAATGCCGATGAAGGCGGCATCTATTGGGTGGGTATCAATGATATCCTTGAGTCGAGAGCATTCCGCTTGAGGGTCGGTTTCGGCGTCAATGAAATGAAACGCACGCATGGGCACTGGAAGCCTTGAGACAAAGCGCTGCCAAAGATAGCGGCGGAAGGAAGCCGGGTGGGTCATGGGTATATTAACATATTCATCGAGATGAAATCCGGTGACACGTGACCAGTCGATGTCATCTTCCTTGATGAGGGCGGCCAGCATCTCAAACTGGGAGGCTCCGGTGGCAACAATGATATTTGCCTCGTTGCGCGAGTGAATCGCCGCGCGAATTTTCTCCGCTCCGGCTCTGGCGGCAAGTGTTCCGAGTTCCTTCCTGGTTTCAGCGATGGTGATGTTCATGTTTTTTAGCGTGTCCTAGAGTCCGGAAAGTCTTAAGCGTGTGAATATGTGGCGCGGAAGCGGTGTTGGTAGAGGTAGGCTTACATGCACTATATCCTTGTTCCCAAGGTCTTCCCGGTCAATGTCGACGCCGTTAATGCCTGCCCGTGCTTCAATCCAGGTTTCAAGATCCTCACTGTATTCCAGTGAGAGCTTGGCATAGCGTGAAGCATCAATCTGCATATAGCTCATGGTGATGAGGTTGCCGACCGGGTCGTATGACAGGGTAATTGGAGGTTCATTCACCGCGGAATAAGGATTGCTGGAACCTGTTACGAAGGCAATTGCGTTGCTGACTCCATCGCCGTTGGCATCGAGGTCTGCGGCGGCATCGGCACCGAACAAGTCAGCCAGATAGGTCCAGCGAGCATAGGGATTTGTGGTCAGCACAGAAAGTGACACATTGTCAATGCGACAAAATCCGGGAGTAATTGGCTCGCTATCAGCAACGTAGAAGCGCAGGAAAAGGCGTTTGCCGTTTGCGGAGGGAAGCACTGGCTGGGAGTAAAATTTCTCTTTCTGGTAACTGTTGTTTCTGAGGGATGGGGTAGTGGAGAATTCATTGATGGTTGTGGCCTGGCTATTAAGTGTGTCGTCGGCGGTTGTAAACAGGATGGCTTTGAGAGCGTCCTTCTTGTCATCCCAGTTTTCGGCGTCACGCCAGTAAAATGAGATATCGGGATATTCTCCGCTTCGAAGATGATAACCGGTATCGATTGCCATAACGTGCTTGTTCTCTCCGCTTGCTAGGGCGCTCCTGCTCCCTCCTTGCCCGGGAAGGGGCAGGTTGTCCAGAGTGATGGGCAGTGATTGGTCTGGCAGATAGTTTGTCCAGTGTGGAACTTGCGAGAAGTTGGATGATCCTGCACCCAGGTTGCGGGTTTGTTCGAAGCCGCCATTGAGCCGATGTCGGGAAATGATCAGTTGGCTGGTGGGGGAGGTGCCGTCACGGAGGAGGGCGAGACATGTTTTGGCTGACCCTGCGTGATAGGAGTAATGCAAGGAATAACCCTGCGGGATTCCGCTGACATTGCTGAAGTTGCCGCTGAGTTCATTACATGAGAGAAGGATGTAGATTGGGCGGGTTGCGACGTTCTCCGGTGTTATAATCTGTAATGACCCCTCGTTGATACTGATGTGTTGGCTTGAGTCAATGCGGTCGTTGTAATCTCCGTTGATGACCAGACTAAGCTTCCCTTTAATTTGCAGGGAGCCGGCCAACTCTCCGGTGCCGCGAAGCTGTGCCCCTGGATTAACAGTAAGCATGGGGCTTGCCGTCAGTGAGGCGTGTTCGAGGTGGAGTGTTCCTTTTCTGACAATGGTTTCTCCCGCATATTCATGTAGGCCTTCTAGTCGAAGAGAGGAGGTTCCTTCTTTGATGAGGGCCCTTGGTTCAAGGTAATCCTGAATACAGCCGGAGATGAGGACTTCTGAGGTGCCATTGCCGTTAATTACGAGATCATCGAAGAGCATAAGGTTGTTATTGACCTCAAATTTGAATGCCGGGCCGTTCGCTGTGATTTCAATCTCCGGCTTTGCTCCTGTTTCAAGGTGATCGACGAGCAACAGTGCGTTGCCTTTGAGCGTTGCCTTTCTCGGTTTGTCGCCATCATGGGTGCCGCTGAAAACGATTTTGTTGAGCATGAACTCGAGGCCTGTCATGCGGGTCATGTCGTTTATGGCAATGTAGTCAAAGGTATTGGTTGCCGGGAATTCCAGTGTTGTGCCTGCAAAGGCATCCATGTCGAACATGGTTTCCTCTCTTCCTGTCACCGGATCAACCCATGCGTTGTTTGCCGACCACTCAAGGCTTGAGGCATTGTCTGTTTCACCATCAACAAGCTTAAGTGATACATCGTCGAGGGAAGCGAATTCGCTGCCAGCGGCATTTGAGCGAAAGCGTATACCGAGTTGCCGGCCAATTGCCTCCTGATTGTTGATCGGGGGGAAGGTGTGCGATGTCTGCTTCCAGATCCCGGGAGTGGGGGCAATGGTTAATATCGAGAGGATCTGTTCGGTCCCGAGGGGATCAAGATAGAAGAGTTCCACGGAAAATGTATCGGTGGCATCCCAACCTGAGAATCCGCGGTGAAAGAAATCGAGGTGTATGATATTTCCCCCGGTGATTGAGTGCCGGGTGATCTGGTAGGGAACCCTGACATCGCTGAGCAGCATGCCGCGGTAGGTGCCGGATTTAGCATTCGTGTTCAGGGCTGCGAACTGAGTGCTGGCGGCATTGCCGTTGTTTGACCAGGCGTTAAGTTCGGCGAAGGTGTGTCGGTTGTCGGCATCAATGGTTGAGGCATCCTCGAAGCCGGGGTTTTCCAGCAGGTTGACTCCCCCTGTCGGGAGTGCATTTGCCGGGGAGGGGAAAAACCGGAAATGATCGAAGCGATTAATGCTGTTCTCGGGTTGGTTGAGCCC
>JAAESJ010000634.1 GCA_024229495.1 Verrucomicrobiaceae bacterium
ATCGAAGTCGACGATTACTGGGGCGTGGTCGGAAACTACCAAACCCCCCTCCCTCATCACTTCGGCGGACTTCATCAATGCCCTAGCTGAGTCGTTTGCCAGGACGTAGTCAATCCTCCATCCCCTGTCCCTCTCTCTGGCTTGCCTGAAGTTGGACCACCATGTGTATGGGCCCTTCTGGGGGCCGATGTGAATTCTGAGGAGGTCGTGCCATCCCCTCTCCAGCATCCTCGAGAACCACTCCCTCTCATGCATGAGGAAACCGGATGATCTCTTGTTCCCCTTGGGGTCCCAGATGTCATCCTCGGTGTGGGCGATGTTCAAGTCACCGCATAGCAGGGCTGGCTCATCGGATCCTACGAACATCTCGGCCCATTCCATCAAGTCCTCTATCCATTGGTCCTTGTATGCCTGCCTGTCATCCCTGGATGAGCCGTTCGGGAGGTATATGTTGACGCAGTGCATCCCATTGTGCTTGGTATGCAGTACCCTCCCCTCGGGATCCCTGACCTCGTCTAGATCCGTGTCTATCCCTCTCCCCATCTCCTCCATTCCCACTCTGGAGCACGACATCACGCCCGAGTAGCCCTTCCTCTGGGCGGGATGCCAGATTACGTCGTAACCCTCTGGCTCGGACCAGTCCTTGGGCATCTGCTCGGGGAGGGCCCTGACTTCTTGGAATAGCATGACGTCGGCGTCTATCCGGTCAACGAAGTC
>JAAESJ010000635.1 GCA_024229495.1 Verrucomicrobiaceae bacterium
CGAAATTCAAACTCCTTGAGTTCATCATGAGTGTTTGTCAGGTGAACGATTCCCACTTCTCGATAGACTCCTGATCCTGAATCATGGCGGAGGTCGGTGCCCATCACCAGGCGAAGTGGCACTTCCTTAAACCCCGCAGGGAAATTCCCCGATGCCTTGACGCGGATTCTGAATTCACCGGTCTTGGGCCAGCTTTTCAAGCCGACGGTTTTCCTGCCGACGCCAGGTCCCTGATAGACGCCAATTTCGGCCTGGGTCAATCCGTCTTTGCCTGGTTTTCCATGTTCCCACTTCGCGCTCAATCGGTGAATGTCCGGCTTTCCAGGATCGACAATCGCACTTGCCATGGCTTTGCGTGCCGCCTCCTTGTAACGAACCAGTTGATCCGGCCCGATCATCATCATTTCCGCAGTATTATTGAAATGATAGGGCTTGTCCGGGTCGACGGGCAGATCCTTGGCCAGCTCCAGCTCGAACCCCAATAAGTCCCGCATCGTGTTCTGATACTCAAAGTTGGTGAGCCGACGTGTCGTTGTGGCAAGCGCAACTTTGCTGGCTTTTTTGACGTAG
>JAAESJ010000636.1 GCA_024229495.1 Verrucomicrobiaceae bacterium
CCGCCCCACTTATAGGAGAACGTTGCTTGGGCGTGGCCGGTGAGTGTTACCTCATACCGACTGATACGCATGTTGGCCTGTGTCTGCACCACGTTACTCTCGTCGCGTGTTACAACAGACGGCAGGACCACTGCTGACTCGAAGGGGTACCCGAAGTATACCTGACCGTCCTTGGGCTCGAACCCGAACTGGTACGTACGCCCGGAGCGGGTGTACGGTACTGTGCGGCCTGTCGCCTTCTCTACGATGACTAGGTTGTCGAGACCGTCCGGACCTGTGTGCTCCGGGTAGTCCTCTGGTAGGCTTAGGTTCACGCCGTTCGAGGTCGTGAAGCCCCGCAGGTCTAGGTGCACGTCACCGTACTCCTGATAGAACTGTCGGTTGTTCTGCATGTCCATGCGGACTAGGTGAACCTTACCGACGTCCTGTGCTGGGCCGCCAGCGGGTGCGGTTACGACCATATCTACCCAGTGGTTACCACGTTCCCGCATATCGAGTATCTTGGTGCCCCACTGGAAGTACCAGTTACTCCACGACGGTACATCACCACCGATTGGCGTACCGGGCTCCTTGTACCACTCCATGACGTATAGCTGGTCGTCGAGTATACATTTCTGGAGTATCATGCCCGCGTTGGACATAGCCACGATCTTCTCTGTACTGCCAAGGTGTAACCCTATGGCGTGATCAGAGAGCGCACGTGACGTATACATGTTGTCTATGTCGGCACTCAGGCTGTACGCGTTCAGGCCAGCACTCCACCCGTAGGAGGAGGGGTAGATCACGAAGTTGCCTAGACCTAC
>JAAESJ010000637.1 GCA_024229495.1 Verrucomicrobiaceae bacterium
GAGATTAGTTTCCAATCGCTCATAGGATGCCCCACATCTTGATTGTGCCTTCATCTATATTGCCGCTACGCATTAAAAATTTAATCTCGTCTATTGCTGCGGTAGTGTTTATTATTCCACCGACATAGGTTGATGTGGGATTGGCACCCACTCCAGTGTGAATTTTTGCGTAGAAATTCTTGGCGTAGGTGGTGGAGGCGGGATTGAAAAGATGCAATTCACCAACAACACTGTTGTCATTGTCATTACCAACACTGTAATGTAGCATTTGATAAGACCCGTAAGCGCCTACACCCTGCGCCAGATCGTATGAACCCACATAACCCATCCCAGCCGCGCTATCTGATTCAGTGTGATAAGCCTCGAAAAATGTGGAGGTTATAACTTCATTAAAACCTGTTTCACCGACAGCGTTTGTGCCGAATAAAAAATCTTCAGCGTGAGTTTCGGGGTGTAGGTTATAAAACCCAAACACCACCTGCTTATACGCTGTCGGAAGTGTGAATTCGATACTCGCATCACCACTAGCCACAGCGGTTTCCAAAAGAACTGCCGAACCTGTAGAAACTCCCGCTACGCCGAACAGGGCTGACTTAAATGCGCCTAGTGGCATTAGGACATATCCATCCCGGCGGCGAATCCATACCAAGTGGGTGACGCGCCACCGTTGACCGTGTAAAAAGTGAGAATGTCAACGCCAGTTGTCGCTGTCGTGGTGAGCGTGGGGGCCGAGGCTCCCGCCCACAACACTGATGAGAATGCGCCCGTTCGACTGCCAGTTCCATCTTGAGTGCAGATCAGCGTTAGCGATGTTCCCGC
>JAAESJ010000638.1 GCA_024229495.1 Verrucomicrobiaceae bacterium
ACCTCACGCACCCTAGCCTTCTCCTCAGCCTTCTCCTCAGCCTTCTCCTCAGCCTTCTCCTCAGCCTTCTCCTCAGCCTTCTCCTCAGCCTTCTCCTCAGCCTTCTCCTCAGCCTTCTCCTCAGCCTTCTCCTCAGCCTTCTCCTCTGCCTTCTCCTCTGCCTTCTCCTCTGCCTTCTCCTCTGCCCTGCTCCTGACCTTGAGAACGATATCCCTCTCCGGCAACCCGTTGAGCACCGTGGTCATGTCGGTTGAAGCACCTACCGCTTTGCCGTCGATCTCAAGAATCACTTCGCCGGGGAGAATCCTGCTCTCTTCACGATCAGCATGACTACCTGAAAGAACCCTGGAAACTTTCAAGCCATCACCTTCATGGGATCGATCGAATATCAGTCCGAGATGAGCGGTTTGCTCGCGCCACCCGGGAGGCTGATACAGGGATGAAGAAGCCCTGCGAAATCCCAGATGAGAAGCATTCAGTTCACCAAGCATCAGGGAAACCGCCCGACTGAAGGCATAGTTATCAGCTGAACTTGCTGCCATTCCCTCGTATTTCTTCTTTACCGCGCCCCAGTCACGATTGTTGAGAGCCGCATCATAGAAATTGTCACGCATGGCTCGCCATGCCTGACGAAAGGCAACCCGCTGGTGCGCAGACTGGTTGCGCTGCATATAGGCCTTGAATGGATAGCTCTCCATTCTGCCCTTGGCGAAGGACCCCGGCACACCACTGACAGAATAGAGTAGGCGGCTGTCACGGGAGATCCAGCGCGGCGCCACAACCTTCTTCGGCAACAGCGTCGCCGGACTGGACACCTTGTCAGGAAACTCCACGGTATAGAGTCCATCAACACCCTTGATTTTTGCGGTAAATGCCAGCTTCTTGGAGTCCGGTGACCAAAACAGGGAGTGTTCAGTGGAGTCAGGAATCGATATCCTTCGTATTCGCTCCTCAATCCCCTCAAAGTCAATAACCACTCCTCCTGCCGCCTTCTTTTTGGCTGGTGTTGGCGGTTTTTTCTCCGCAGCAGGCGAAGCAGCCGCAGGCTTAGGCTTGGCGTCTTCCTCATCCTGCCCGTCAGGCTTCCCGAAAAGCAGCCGCAGCGCCTTCACCAGATTATTCTCCTCCACGGGCTTTTTCGCATCGACTTTCCCGGGCTTGAGCGCAGGCTTGGGAACCTCCTTCGGAGCAGGCTTGGGCTTTGGTCTGGGCTTGGGGCGCAACTTACCAATCGTGTCGACCGCCTTGTCGAGTTTCCTCTTTCGGGAAAGGACCTGATCATCACTTTTCTTCAGCCAGACGTAGTAGATGTCCGTCTCGGTATCAAAGCGCCTGCCGGTAAAGGCCAGCAGCTTCCCGTCAGGCGACCATCGCACTCCTCCGTCTGAATCAGGATGCCGTGAGAGGTTGAACGCTTCCCTGGACTTGTCTATGGGGATAATCCAGACATCGCGATTGAAATTATTGTCATACACGGAATAAGCAATCCACTTGCTATCCGGCGACCAGTCATAGCGGGGCGCCATCCATGCCTCAACCAACTTGACCCCGTTCTTGCCATCGGAATCGGTGATCCATAGATCCCCGTTATCCTTGATCATCGAGATCCATTTACCGTCCGGGCTGTAGATAATGTCTTCAATTACGGTCTTTTTTGGAGTAAGCGACTCGTTGTCAAAGGAGTCATTCTGCCACCAATACTTCCCGGCATTGCCCCTGCGAGCCCTCCACATCTGTGCAGTATGGCCA
Source organism: Verrucomicrobiaceae bacterium (assembly GCA_024229495.1). Classification (GTDB taxonomy): domain Bacteria; phylum Verrucomicrobiota; class Verrucomicrobiia; order Verrucomicrobiales; family DEV007; genus CACIUL01. The sequence goes on from JAAESJ010000638.1 coordinate 1,750, forward strand.
TCATCACGAATATATATCAACGATGCCCCGTCAGGAGAGAAAACCGGTTCGCGCTCCTCCGCCGGTGTATCGGTAACGCGTTTCGGCTCACGCAGAATGGTATCCATCACCCAAAGGTCTCCACCGGCCACAAATGCGATTTCCAGCCCGTCCTTGGAATAACTGACTTGGTCTGCACGGCGCAGCTCCATGTTACTCACAAGCGGGTTTCCAAGCCGTTCTCCACGATTCCAGAGGACAATTCTCTCTGGCTTTGCATCCTTCCCTTCGAGATCAATGCGATAAAAATGAGCAAGGTGCCGGAATACCGCAACGGAGCCGCCCCTTGCAACCGTGGGCAACATAACGGAGTCATTCTCAAAGAAGGTCAACTGTCGTTCATCCCCATTATCAAGCTTCCTGCTGTAAAGATTGAAATTCCCGCCCCTGCTCGAGACAAAAAATATCAGGTTACTGTCGCTACCCCACCGGGCGGAACGGTTACAGCTCTCATCCGCAGCGACCTTGGAAAATTTCCTGTCCCCCCACAACCAGACCTGAGCTGCCTGGCTACCACTGTATCCTTTTCGGTAAAGCCCGGCCCCTTCCCTCTGGAAAAGCAGCTTCTTGCCATCAGGAGAAACCCTTCCCTCATCCCCCGCCGCATCAAAGAGCAACTGCTCAGCTTTCCGCCCCTTGCAAGCAACCTTGAAAAAACGCTCACTCTTCGGCCCTCGCTGATCCCGCCTTGCCCGAATCAGCAAATGCTTTCCGTCCGGGTACCAGTCCATCAGAGAGTGACCCTCCGTATGATGGGTAACTTGTCGCGCCACCCCTCCTGCAGAAGACATAATGTATATCTGCCAACTTCCCGTTCTCTGGCTCGTAAAGGCAATTTCCCTGCCATTTGGAGAAAACACCGGGGTGCTTTCCTCAGCAAGATGAGTCGTGAGCCGTTGCGCCCTTCCACCTTGAATGGATGCACTCCAGATATCACCCGCCCACACAAAGGCCATGCGCTTGCCATCAGGTGACACCGTCGGCAAGGTTGCCAGAACAATTTGCTCAGCACCTTTTGGAACCTTCCTCTTATCAGCAAGCAAATCGCCACTAACCAGAAAAATTATAAATGCTAATAATAACAGTACCTTCTGGTTCTGATGATTTAGCCTAAAAATTTTAAATTTTATTGAAATCACTGGAACTTATTAACAAACTTATGGGCAATCCGAAAGTAAAAAGCCGGAGAACCTGTATTTTTGCCTATTCCGCAATGGGCTCGACAAACAGTCGATAGGTGTGGACTCCCAAGGAAATCAGGCAATGATCTCCGGTAATCTGGCCGGTTCCGCCGCTCAGGTAGCTTAAAATCCGATTCCAATCCTCCTCTTTCTCGGCAACCACCTTCCGACCGGGCATCCTGGCAGCAGCAACAACAGGAGAAAGGACCACCGCATCCTTGCCGGGATCACGCACCGCGACCAGGGTCTTGCCCTCCAACACCGTCAAACGGCGCGCCTGCCGGGGATCAATGAATTCCGCACTCACCATTCCCTTGACTGACTTTGTAAGCGGCAACGCCCTTGCTGCTGTCAGTAAGGCTAATACTCCCTCCCTGAAGGCTGCCGGATATTGATTAAATCCAGCTGACCTGGAGGTGTGCACACTCCGGCCATTGTTAGCAGCAACACCAAGTCGCATTTTTCCCGAATCAACCCTAGAAAGAAGACCCGCACCTCCAACCCCAAAAAGCACCGATTTTCGACAAGCCAAGTCCATCATATTATCAACAATTATCCGGGGAATCGTGTTTCCGCCGCGAACTATCCAGGAGAAAGTTTCAACGTTTCCGGTCCCTCCCCGCTCTATCAGATAACATTCACCCTCACTGTTGAGATCAATAACACTCACCCCGCCATTACCGGCATGATCAATGACAATCCATGCCCGGTCGGCCTCAACCCGGGCATCACGACTCTTTTCGATGAGTTTCTCGACACTCGGCACAGCGGGCTTGCTTTCCCTTACCCCAAGCGGCACCTTGATCGCACCCTGAAGCCGGGTTTTTCCCGGTGGAAGGGGCACCGGTTTCACCAGAGGTTCTTGACCACACAACCAACCCGTTGCAAGAAAGCACAAGACAGGAATGACTGAATACATTCTCATTAGTTTTGCAAAGATAACCCAATTCCTCGCCACTCCAAGTCAGCAATGCCCCTAACAATCAATGGAGAACCCGTAGACGATGGCCTGATCGACGCGGAATTCAGCCAGATCAAGGCTCATTTCGAGCGACAGGCAAACATCTCGTGCTGTGAACGTGATGATGAGTTCCTGGGATACGCCAAGGACAATATTATTGCCCGCGTATTGCTCTCCCAAAAAGCCCAGGAAGTCATCGCTCCACCAGGCGAGGATGAAGTAACCGCACGACTGGATAAACTGAAGGAGGAATACGGAAGTGAAGAAGAATTCTACTTCAGCATTGGCATTTCCCCCGGGCAGGAGGATCAAATTCGTGGAGACATTGCCAACAGTGTCCAAATCGATTCACTGGTCGCGAGGATTGTCGGGGAATTACCAACACCCGGCGAGAAGGAGCTCCGTAAGCACTATGAAAAAAATATCAATGATTTCATGACTCCCGAGGAAGTCAGGTCCCTGCACATCTTTAAGTCCCTGAATAAATCCGAAGATCGCGAGACCCTCTTCGCTCAACTGCGTGAAGTTCGCACCGCGGCACGCAATGGTGAAGACTTCATGGACTTGGTAAGGGTGCACAGTGAGAAACCCGAGGAAGAGGCCGATTTGGGATGGTACAAACGCGGTGAATTAATGGACGAGTTCGAACTCATCACCTTTTCCATGGAGATCAATGAAATCAGCCCGGTGTTCGCGACCCAATGGGGAATGCACCTTGCCAAGCTCACAGACAGGCGCCCCCCGGAAGCAATCCCTTTTGAATCCGTTAAGGATGAAATCACCGATCAGATCCTTGCAGAAGACAAAGACTCCAAGCTCAATGAGTATGTTGCCAAACTCAAGGAGGAGGCCGAGATCAAGGACATTACTGAGGCCGAAGAACCGGAATAAAACCCGTTAATCCGCCTCAGCACAAGACTACTGACTGACCCTCTCCACCCTTGCACCAATGCGGTGCAATTTGTCGTCAATATTCTCATATCCTCTGTCGATATGGTAAAGTCGATTAACTTCCGTCGTCCCCTCAGCTGCTAAACCGGCGACAACCAGCGCCGCGGAAGCCCTCAAATCACTCGCCATCACCGGAGCAGCACTCAACCGCTCGACTCCCCGAATAATTGCCGTCGAATCCTCCATGCGAATATTCGCTCCCATCCGGTTGAGTTCCGGCACATGCATGAAGCGCTGAGGAAAAACGGTCTCCGTTACCACACTGATCCCCGGAGTAGTCGCGCACAGGGCACACACTTGAGCCTGCATATCCGTTGCAAATTCCGGGTAGGGACCTGTCACGAGGTCATTGCCACGAACATCCTGCCCGGAGGATATATGCAACCTGTCACCGGGAAGCTCATTAACCGGGTGACCGGACTGTCGGAGAAAATTAATCAACTCGCCCATATGTGAACTGCACACATTCTCCAGGGTCACGTCATCACCCGCAAGGGCACCAGCAACAAGAAAAGTTCCTGCCTCAATACGATCAGGAATCACAACATGCTCTGCGCCGCCCAGCTCATCCACCCCTTCGATCACGATGGTCCGGGTTCCCGCACCTTGAACTTTGGCCCCCATCGCATTAAGGAAAGCTGCAAGGTCTGAAACCTCAGGTTCTACGGCAGCCCCCTCGATAATGGTTTGTCCCTTGGCGAGCACCGCCGCCATCATTATATTCCCGGTTCCCAAAACAGTGGATCCATGTTTCCCGCGCATGTTCACCTCCGCCCCCCTCAAGCCCTCAGCAGCATGAACACTAACATCCCCACCCTTGACCTCCACTCTTGCACCCAGGGCTTCTAGCCCCCGCAAGTGGAGATCAATCGGGCGGTCCCCGATCACACATCCTCCAGGAAGGGAGACAAGCGCTTGCCTCAAGCGTCCCACCAACGGTCCAAGAACACATACCGAAGCGCGCATCTTGCGAACAAGATCATAGGGAGCCTGGTGAGAAACATTCTCCGCGCTGGTAATGACATTACCGCTGGCCCTTTCAACATCAGCTCCCAGTGTGGCCAGTATCCTGACCATGTAATTGGTATCACTTAAATCCGGAACCTTTCGAATCACGCACTTCTCCCTGGTCAGCAGGGTTGCCGCCATGATTGGCAATGAACTGTTCTTTGACCCACTGATGGTAACGGTTCCCTTGAGTCGTGATCCGCCGTGAACGAGGAGCTTTTCCATAAATAAACAACTTGTTAGCCTGTAGCTATGCTTTCGCCAGTATAAAACGCTCAATGCCCGCCATGTCTTTCACTAAATCACAGTCATTAAATCCCGACACCGACAACATCCGGGAGAGTGAATCTCCCTGACCTTCCCCAAATTCAAGAGCCAACAGCCCTCCCGGAGCAATTTTCCCGGGCAACTGACTAATCAAGCGCTCGATAATTTCGATGCCCTTCTCGCCTCCATCCAGGGCCAAGCGTGGATCATGACTCAACTCAGCCTCCAATCCCGCAATCTCCCCCGTGCTGACATAAGGAAGATTGGCAATGACCAGGTCGAAAGGTCCGGGAACGCCGGAAATCAAGTCACCCTCAACAAAAATCAACTTCCCGCAATCCATAGTATGGCGTTGCGCATTTTCCGAAGCCAAGGCCAGTGCGTCCGCTGAAATGTCAATCAATGTTACTGTGGACCCTTGCCACTCAAGCCCCAACGATAATCCGATAACACCGGATCCACACCCAACATCAACCACTGTTGCAGGTTGTTCTCCAAGAGCAAACCGTGCAATCATAATGCCTACAAGCTCCTCTGTTTCTGGTCGAGGGATAAGACCCCTGCCATCAGAGCGAAATCTCCTGCCATGAAACTCAACTTCACCCAGGAGGTGCTGGAGAGGTTGCCTCTCGCCCCTGTCCCGTAACAGCTCCCTTAGAGGCACCAATTCCGCCTCAACCAGCGGACGATCAAAATCCAGATACAGATCCATCCGTTCACATTGGAGCACTTTCGCCAGGAGATACTCCATATTCAAACGGGCATCTTCCACCCCCCGCGCTTCAAGGTATTTCGTCCCGCCTTGGAGGGTGTCCAGCAACGTCTTCATTCAAATGCCCGGGAAGATGCTAACCAAGGCCTGCCTCCTGAAGTCGCTCCTCCATCTCCGAGGACTGCAGTCCCTCAACGAGTTCACCTACCTGACCCGCGAGGACCCCCTCAAGATTATACAAGGTCAAGCCGATCCGATGATCGGTCACCCTGTTCTGTGGAAAATTATAAGTCCTGATCTTCTCCTCCCTGCCCCCGCTGCCAATGAGGTTGCGACGCTGCTCGGAATACTTTGCTGATTCTTCCTGCTGCTTTGCCTCAAGCAGCTTGGAACGTAAAATCGTCAGCGCCTTTTCCTTGTTCTTGGTCTGGCTCCTGCCATCTTGGCAACGAACCATGATTCCGCTGGGAATGTGCGTTACCTGAATACAGGAATCCGTGGTGTTGACGTGCTGCCCACCGGGCCCGCCTGACCGGGTCGCCTGGATATTGAGTTCCTCTGGTTTCAATTCAACGTCAACGTCCTCTGCCTCAGGCATCACGGCAACAGTCGCAGTCGAGGTGTGGATGCGTCCCTGGGTTTCAGTTTCCGGAACCCTTTGCACCCTGTGCACACCACTCTCATACTTTAGGCGTCTAAAAACCTCGCCGCCACTTACCTTCACGGTAACTTCCTTAAACCCGCCAACCCCTGAAGGACTCGCCTCAAGGGATTCAACCCGCCAACCCTGCAATTCGGAGAAACGCTGATACATTCTCAACAAGTCCCCGGCAAACAAGGATGCTTCATCGCCTCCAGTTCCCGCTCTAATCTCAACTATGGCATCACGATCCTCGGTGCTGTCCCTTGGCAAGAGTGAGTATTGAATTTCCCCAGTCAAGCGCTCAACCTCCTTTTCAAGCTCAGGAATTTCCTCTCCCGCAAGCTCCGCCATCTCCTCGTCCTCCCCCCCTGCCAATTCTCGGTTATCCTCAAGCTGACCAAGTAACACCTCGAAATTCTCCCAGTTCTTCAGCAACTTCTTGATGAAGTTATATTCCTGTGAGATTTCTGCAGCCTTGCGTTGATCGGAATAAAAATCCTCAGCGGACATCGCCTGTTCAATTTCCACCAGTCGGGCGCGCTTCTTTTCGATGAGAGGCTCAAAATCCATCACGCTTTGATCGGTTCAATTCAATATAACAGGGTGGCAGGGTTTTCATCCACTGCTAGGAGGTCAGGGACAAGCGGTATTCCCAATGCGGGAATCCCATTGCCTTGATCGCAAGATTCAGCTAGGCCGGTGCAGACGCGGCCTCAGACTCTTCCTTGGCCTCCCCAGCCTTATCGGCACGACGAGCCTGCATGCTGCCATAACGCTTGGCAAACTTCTCCACCCTTCCGGCAGTATCAACGAAACGCTGCTCGCCGGTAAAGAACGGGTGGCACTGCATGCATATACCAACCTTCAGATTTTGAACTGTTGAACGGGTCTCATAAACAGCTCCGCAGGCACAAGTGATCGTTGTGATCTGGTATTCGGGATGCAGTTCGGCTTTCATCGCGGTGAGTCGTTTCGTTAACAGGTGTCAGGCTTTTTTTGGGGGGCGTTAAGGTAGTTTTACAGTGCCTTGGATGCAAGCAAAACATCATAGCCCCGCCCCCAGGGGCGCTACTTCACCATTTCCAGGTCCGGAACCCTCCCCTGCCAAGGGATAAATCCGGCTCGCCGCACATGCTCCCTTAACTGAAATTCCAGCGCCCTTCGCTCCTTGCCTGCCTTTCCAACAGGATTCTCTTCCATTGGATCACTCTCCAGATCAAACAGCTTAAAGGGTTCAAAAGCGGTATTCTGCATCAATTTCCATTTTCCCCGGCGCACCGCATAATAATCCTGTCCTCCGTATTTGGTTCCACCCTCACGGCGCACCCAGATAAGCAGCCTGTCATCTGGACCATCATCTTTACCGCTAAGGGCACTCCACAGGCTCCTCCCTTCGATCCCTTCGGGAGAGGCAACCCCGGCAATTTCAGCAAACGTCGGCAACCAGTCCATGGACATTGAATCCCCCTCAAATCGGGTTCCCGGCTTGATCCTGCCTGGCCATGATGCACAGGTCGGTATACGCAGCCCCCCTTCCCACATCTCCTGCTTCTCCCCACGCCAGGGAGCATTGCGGGCACCTACATTTGCCTGACCTCCATTATCAGAGGTGAATACAACCAAAGTCTCATCACTCTCTCCGCTCTCTTTCAACGCGGCAAGAACCCTGCCTATCCCTTCATCCATGTGCTCGATAAGGGCAACCAAACGAGCTCGCCTCTCATTAATCCCTTTCTCCCGAGCCTTCACCCTGTCGATCCATTCCTTGGGTGGCTGGATAGGAGTGTGTGGTGCATTATAGGAAAGAAACAGGAAAAAAGGCTGATCCTTTCCGGCTCGATCCTTAATGTAATCTGCAGCCCATTGACTGAACAAATCGGTCGCGTGCCCTTCCGGATCAATCACTTTGCGTCCCTCCCGCATATAATTCACGCCATGACGCCGGTGGTTATAATAGTCATCCATCATGTCACCAAGAAAGCCCTTAAAATAATCGAACCCCCTTCCAATCGGAGTATTCGGTTCGACCAGGCCCAAGTGCCACTTGCCGATGAGCGCAGTGTGATAACCTGCCGGCTTCAATACCTCGGGTAATGTCTTCGCTTCAGCGGAGAGATATCCCCAGTTATTCACGCGATGCGTGCGTATCACCCCGGGAACACCAACCATGTCAGGATAACGCCCCGTAAGAAAGGCGGCCCGACTCGGAGAACAAACCGGACAATTGGCGTAGGCATTACTGAAACGGCAGCCGGAAGCCATCAGCTTGTCAATATGCGGGGTGCGCATGTCATTGGCCCCATGGCTGGAGAGATCACCGACCCCCAGATCATCAGCCATGATAAAGAGGATATTTGGAGCCTTGGCAAGGGTAACAGGCGCTCCGTGAGCTTCTGCAGATGCCCCCATGAGCGATATTACAAGGAATAGCAATAGCTTCTCTCGACTCGTAATCATGGTATTCATAGGAGAATTGTTTTTATGCAATAAACCGTAAAAACGAATTTAATAGTCTAAAAGTCAACTTCTCCTCCAAATTCATCGGTGGCATACCTCAAGGCCGCCGCTCCAGTATAAAGGCGCCCTTTAATGACAATACTCGCCCGCCCCCCGGTACGACGTGAGATCGCCACCAGTGAGGAGAATCCAGGTCCAGGCAACTCAAGGCCGATGGTATTGATCGGCACATTCAGGGGATTGATCTTTTGCATATCATCAACAACTTCCTCGCGGTCATCAGCTGC
>JAAESJ010000639.1 GCA_024229495.1 Verrucomicrobiaceae bacterium
ACAATCACCACTGATGACCTTGCCCCTGGTGAGATGTTGCGCTGGCGGGTTATTGCCACCGACACGGTGGGTAATGTCACTACCGATCCTCGTTTCCCGGATCCTGTTGACTCACATCGTTATCACGGGACGATTGCCTCGGATCCTTCAGTTGCTACTTCTCTGTTGCCGGTAATGCACTGGTTTGTGGCTAATGCGGGTTCTGCAAACACCCGTAATGGGACACGGGGATCGCTTTTCTTTGAGGGTGAGTTTTACGACAATATCCTCACTGATTTGCATGGGCAGTCGACCTCAGGATTTCCCAAGAAGAGTTATGATTTTGATTTTAATTCCGGTGCACGGTTTCGGTGGCAGGAGGGTGAAAAACGGGTCAAGGACATTAACCTGCTCACCAACTGGGCAGACAAAGCAAAGGTGCGCAACGCCATGGGCTATGGGCTTGCGGCAATGATGGGGGAGCCCTGTCATTATGCAAAGGTGGTCAGGGTTCAGCAGAATGGTTCATTTTTCTCTGTTGCTGACATGGTGGAGGATGGTGACGATCGTTTTCTTGACCGGGTAGGTTTTGATGACCGGGGAGCTTTGTATAAGATGTATAACCGTCTTGATTCAACCTCTGGAGCGACCAAGAAAACCCGCAAGGATGAGGGCAATAGTGATTTGCAGGGCTTAATCGACGGCCTTGGTCGTAGCGGGGATGCGAAGTTGCGTTACGGTTATGACAATATTGATATCCCCGGGACCATTAATTACCTGGTGAGCATGGTCCTGATCAATAACCGTGATCACGGTCACAAGAATTATTATATTTATCGTGACACCGAGGGCACTGGAGAGTGGCGGCCGATGATCTGGGACGTGGACCTTAATCTGGGTCGTAATTGGGTATCCGGTGCCGGCTACTTTGACGATAGTTTTAACGTTAATGGGGTGACTGCCGGCCCCAGTAACCGACTTAAGGCATTAATCTATGACGATGCTCAATTGTGGCAGATGTTCCTGCGGCGGCTTAAGACCGTTGTAGATACAATCATTGAGCCGGAAGGGAAGCCTTCCCCTGTGATTGAGGCAATGATCAATGCACACATTGCCAGAATCGATCCTCCGGGTGTTGTTTCAGATGCGGACCTTGATTATAACAAGTGGGGATCGTGGGGGAACCGGAACCGGGTAGAGCAGGCGGCCAATCGCATAAAGGATGAGTTTCTACCGGATTTCCGCAGTCATTTTTTCAGCGGGATAGCCAATACGTTGCCCGATTCTCAGCCCGCCATGGCATCTGTGGACATTGGAATGGGTGATTTTAACCCGATTTCAGCAAATCAGGATGAGGAGTATTTCACCCTTACAAATGGCAACAATTATGCCGTCGACCTGTCCGGGTGGAAAATTGACGGTGCGGTAAGGATGGTTATCGCTTCGGGAACAGTGATAGCGCCCGGCATGACCCTGTATATCGGGCGTGATGCTGAAGCTTTCCGCGACCGCACAATAAGCCCTAGGGGTAATGAGAAGAGGTTCTTGATTAGTGGCTATGATGGTCAGCTTTCAGCACGGGGGGAAACCATTGAATTGTATAACAACTCAGATAATCTGGTGAGTAGCTTCACTTACAGTGGTCAGCCTACTGCTATGCAGCAGTGGTTACGGATTACGGAGATTCACTATCACCCTCTTGATGCTACCCCGGATGAGCTTGCAATGAACAATGACTGGAGTGCCTCTGACTTCGAATTTGTTGAGTTAACCAACACAGGAGATTTAAGTCTTGATATTTCCGGGGCGCAATTGGTGGAGGGTATTCATTTTGTTTTTCCTCCTGCCACCCTGTTGCAGGCCGGTGCTTCAGTATTGATTGTGGCAAATCGGGAGGCTTTTGAGGCAAGGTATGGTAGTGAACTTGATGTTGCCGGTGAATACGCCGGGCAATTGGACAACAGTGGTGAGGCAATCCAGCTACATGACGATGCAGGTGAGAATGTCCTCGAGTTTATTTATGATGATGAATGGTATCCGGAGACTGATGGGGCCGGATACTCTATGCAGGTTAACGGCAATGCCCTCCTGCCCGATGATTGGGACTTGGCCACTTCCTGGGAGCCATCTTTGATCATGGGTGGGACGCCGGGCATAAGCAGTGATGATAAGTGGGTTGTCTTTCGTGAATGGAAAACGCAATTCTACTCGGCGATTGAGGCTGATGATGCGTTGATTAGCGGTCCCGGAGCAGATAGTGACGGGGACCTAAGGACGACATTGATGGAATATGCCCTGAATACCAGTCCGGTTGTTCCTGGTGTCGGGAATTCTCCTGATGTATTCTTTATTGAAGAGGCAGGTGCGCGTTATTTGGCTATGCGCTTTATTCGTCAGAAATATGCCGTTGATCTTGTCTACCATGTGGAGGTTGCAGATGATCTTTCGCTTTGGCAGCAGACCACTGTTCCCGTTGGTTCACCGGTTGATAATGGCGACGATACTGAGGTTGTTGTTGTCCGTGACACCCGGGTTTTCCCATCGGATCAGCAACGTTTCATCAGATTGTCTGTGAATCTCATTGAGTGAGTGGTAGATTCCCCGGGTTGGTAGTTTTTGGCGCTTCCTTATCCGGTTCAATGAGATTAGACTAAGTTTAATTTTGCAAGGTTCCCGCACAGTTTTTGTTTTCTTTTCCCTAGCATTAATCCTGGGTTTGGGTTCCTGCTCCAGAAAGGATGAGGAGGTTTTCGACCGTGATCGTGTGCATTCTCCTGTTAATGATCAAGACGCGGTTGTGCCCGGGAGGGGTGGAACTCCTCCTCAATACGATCCGGGAAGTGACGGTTGGGAAACAGAGAAGTGGAGTGCGGATATCAGTGCGCAGTTAAAGGGAGTTTTCAAGTTATTGCTGGAGGGAGGAGACTGGAAAATGGCGCTCGCTTCAGCATGTGCCGCAGATTTCAAGGGGGTGCGCATGAGCTTGACTAACCGCCCGGTTTCTGCGCTGAGGAAGGAGTCTGTAACAATTGAGAAACCGGGCGGAGTGATTGAGTTTCCAGTGTTTTCCCAGGCTTTTACGGAGATTATCGACCGGGTGGGACTTGCGCAGGGAATGCAGCGGGCAAAGGCCAAGGTAATTGGGATAGGCATGGAAGATGATGGCCGGATTTCCTGTGAAATTCTCTTTCATCTAGCAGGTCACCAAGGGGGCAAAGTGCGTGACCTGACAGGGGAATGGCGATCGCTGTGGGTTCTTCAAGCAGGGATACCGAAGTTGCTTTCCATTGAGGGTGAAGCCTACCTGACGACGTCCTCAATGGGCAGGTTCAATGATGTGACCGAGGCTGCCCTCGGCTCAACCCCGTCCTTTGCGGCTCAATTCTACCGGGGGCAGGACCACTGGACCGGGCAGATCGAGATGCTCACCGGGATTGATATCGGCGGGTGGCAGGGATTGGCGTTAGCGGATGTGAACGGTGATGGGCGTGATGACATTTACGTTGCCCAGCCCGGTGGACTGCCGAATCGCTTATATGTTCAGCAACAGGACGGTAAATTCACTGATCGTTCAGCGACTGCGGGCGTTGATTTCCTGGAGTCAAGTCACGGCAACCTCCTGGTTGACCTCGATAATGACGGGGATCAGGATCTTATTGTCGGCCTTTCCGATGGTATCGTATTGATGGAGAATGATGGCAAAGGGAACTTCCAGACAAGGCAAACAAAAATCCTTCCAGCGGCTATCCCTTATTCGATCGCTGCAGCGGATCATGACCGGGACGGGGACTTGGATTTCTTCGTTTGCTGCTATAACCGGCGAGCGGGTGTTAACCGGCATCACGTTTTTGCTCGTCCTGTTCCGTATCATGATGCCAATAACGGCGGACGCAATGCGATGTTTCGCAATGATGGTTCCTGGCGCTTTAGCAATATCACGAGAAGGGCGGGACTCGATGCCAATAACCGCCGGTTCAGTTATGCGGCGTGTTGGGAGGATTATGACAATGACGGAGACCTTGACCTTTACGTGGCCAATGATTTCGGGCGGAATAACCTCTATAAAAACGTGACAAGTGATGATGGGTTGCCGCGTTTTGAGGATGTGGCCGAGACGGTTGGGGTCTTGGATATTGCCCCGGGAATGTCCGCTTGCTGGGGAGATTGCAATAATGATGGGAATCCGGACTTGTATGTGGGGAACATGTTCTCTGCTGCAGGGCACAGGATAACTTCCCAGGGGCGGTTTCATGAGGGTGCAGATCCGGGAACCAGGGAAAAATACCGTAGACACGCGCGGGGCAATTCACTGTTCATGAACGATGGGGGGGGGCGATTTACTGATGAGAGCACCCGGGCAGGGGTGAGTATCGGGCGTTGGGCGTGGGCTTCAAAGTTTGCCGATCTTGATGGTGATGGCTGGGAGGACATCGTTGTTGCCAATGGCTTTGTTACCCAGCAGGACAGTGGAGACTTGTGAAGCTTTTACTGGCGACAGGTCGTGTCGCGTTCACCGCTGGCTGCCATTACAGATCCCGGTAAGGATTATCTGGACTCCTTCAGCATGCTTGCCCAGAGGATCCGGGAAGGTAATTCCTTCAGTGGTAATGAGCGTAATTGTGCATTCCTTAACCGCAGGGACGGGAGTTTTGTCGACATGTCATATGCGCTTGGCCTTGACCATCCTGATGACAGCCGGGGCATCGCGATCACGGATTTTGATGGGGATGGTGACCCGGATATCTGCATGACCAACCGTACGGCGCCTCGACTGAGGCTTTTGCGTAATGACTTGTCTGCTGGTAACCGCTGGCTTTCCCTGCGACTGGAGGGAGACCCGTCCAAAAGGTGTCCGCGTGATGCCATAGGAGCCCGGGTTACGGTTTCAGTGGGCAGTCAAAACCTTCACAGGACAGTTGTTGCCGGTGACGGTTTCCTGAGCCAGTCCGGCAAGAAGCTATTTTTCGGGCTTGGCGCAAAGGGTGATATTCAATCAGTTCAAGTGCGCTGGCCGGCCGGCGAAACTGAGAAGTTCCGGGGGATCTCACCGGGTGGGGTTTATGTAATTAGGCAGGGAAGCGGAGTTGCATTGAAGTCGCAAAACGTGAGGCCGACGGTGTCGTTCGCTCCAGGGGAACCGGAGATTCCTGAGGGATCAGGCGTGCGGCGGATCAGGCTGTCTCAGCCTCTCAAGTTGCCGGCATCGATGAATTTCACCAATCTCGAAGGAAATAATGTCACGATTGGCAGCTTGGTATCGGGTGCACCGTTACTGATTAACCTTTGGGCTACCTGGTGCGCTCCCTGTCTTGTGGAACTCGGGCAGTTTGGTCAAAAAGCTGGAGTGCTTGAGGAAGCAGGCATTAGAGTGCTTGCCCTGTGCGTAGACGGGATCGAGGACGGGAAACGGCCTGATGGGAAACAATTGCGGGAGTTATTACAGAGGACCGGGTTTTCCGGGATGGCAGGACATGCCGGGAAGTCGCTGGTGAATGTCCTGGACCAGTTGGTTCTTGAGGCTGTCTATCGTCATCATGATCTTCCTGTTCCCTGCAGCTTCTTGGTGGATAAGGGAGGGTGGTTGACGGTTATCTATAAGGGTGAGGTTTCCATGGATACTCTTGTTTCTGACCGGAGAAAGCTTGGGGGTGGGCCTGATGTGGCGCGTCGTGAGGCAATGCCTTTTGCCGGGATCTGGGCGGACAAATTGCTGGCAACCCACCCGGTAGCCGTTTCTTCTGCTTACCGGGAAGGTGGATATGATGATGATGCCCGGGAATATCTAATGGAATTTCTTTCTGATCACCCCGTGGTTCCAGGGCAACAACTTGGAGCAAGGCAGTCATTGCAGCTTGCCGACGCGCATTTCAATATCGGAGATATTCTATCGGGGCAGGGCGATCACAGGGGAGCTGTTTCCCATTTCAAGGCAGCAGCACGATTTAATCCCCAATCAGCTAGGATGCGCAGTCGTCAGATCCTGGCGACTGCCGAGTTAGGTGATACCGAACTTGCTAAGGATCTTGCCAGGAAAATGAACAATGAGCAACCCAACAACCCGGACAGGTTGACATTGCTCGCTGATATCCTTGTGCTTGCGGGTGAGAAGGGTGAGGCAATCAATACCTATAATGCGGTTTTAAAAATCAATCCAAGGACGATCCCCGCCATCAATAGCCTGGCTTGGATTCATGCCACTGCTACCGAGGACGGGTTGCGTGATGGTGCCCGTGCAGTTGAACTTGCTGAGTTCCTCATGAATGCTCCAGGAGCACGCGAGAACCCGGATTTTCTGATGACGCTGGCGGCGGCTCATGCGGAGACAGGAAATATCACAAAAGCCTCAAGTGCTGTCCGCCAAGCAGTTGCTCATGCAAGACAGAAAGCCAATGAAGGGATAATGGTCAGGCTTGAGGAGGTGAGTGGAAAGATACTCAAGGGTCAACCGGTTCGTGACTGACCTCACTGCGGTTGCTGGTATTCCTCAACAGGTGCGCAGGTGCATACTAGGTTGCGGTCACCGTGAGCATTGTCGATACGAGATACCGGAGGCCAGTATTTGGAGTTCTTTACCCACTTGGCAGGAAATGCAGCCTCTTGCCGGCTGTATGGGTGAGGCCAGTCATCACTGGTAACCTGCAACGCGGTATGCGGCGCATTTTTCAATGCGTTGTTGTCTGCATCGGATTCACCTGACTCAATGGCCTGTATTTCCCTGTGGATTGCGATCATTGCATCACAAAATCGATCGAGTTCACTGATTGATTCGCTTTCCGTGGGTTCAATCATCATGGTGCCGGCAACAGGCCATGACATGGTTGGGGCATGAAAGCCGTAATCAATGAGGCGTTTGGCAATGTCCTCGACGTCGATACCTGTTGATTCTCTGATTGGTCTAAGGTCAATGATGCATTCATGGGCGACAAGGCCGGATGAGCCACGATAGAGGATCGGGTAGGATTTCTCCAGCCGCTTGGCGATGTAGTTGGCATTAAGAATGGCCATTTTGGTGGATTGTTTCAGGCCTGAGGCTCCCATCATTTGGATATACATCCATGAGATGACCGTGATGCTGGCACTTCCGTAGGGGGCTGCGGATATGGTTCCGCCTTCCTTGTTATCAAGGCCTTCGCCCGCTGGGAGGAAATCCGCAAGGTGTTCAGCAACCGCAATAGGACCAACCCCAGGTCCTCCTCCTCCATGCGGGATACAGAACGTTTTGTGGAGGTTGAGATGACAGACATCCGCCCCGATGTCACCAGGTCTACAGAGGCCTACCTGGGCATTCATGTTGGCTCCATCCATGTAGATTTGCGCTCCACAGGAATGCAGTATTTTGCAGATTGCCCGTACATTTTCCTCAAAGACTCCGTGGGTGGATGGGTAGGTGATCATCAATACTGCGATTTTTTCACCGTGCTCTTCCACCCGTGAGCGGATGTCATCGAGGTCAATGTTGCCATCTTCATCACATTGAACCGGGATCACCTTGAATCCGGCCATGACCGCACTGGCTGGATTGGTGCCGTGTGCAGAGGTGGGTACCAGGCAGATATCACGGCTTTCTTCGCCTTTTGTATGGTGGTAGCCACGGATTGCCAGTAACCCTGCATATTCTCCTTGTGAACCGGCATTGGGTTGTAGCGAAACTGCGTGAAAACCGGTGATTTCTGCCAGCCACGACTCCAGTTCGGAGAGCATCGTGGCATATCCGGCACGTTGCTGCGCCGGAGCAAAGGGGTGGATGTCCTTTACACTGGGCCAACTCACCGGCAGCATTTCCGTTGCGGAATTGAGCTTCATGGTGCATGAGCCAAGCGGAATCATTGAGTGGTTGAGGGTAAGGTCGCGTCCTTCAAGGCGTCGCAGGTAGCGAAGCATCTCGGTTTCAGTGTGGTAGCTGTTGAAGATTCGGTGTTGTAGGAATGGGCTTTCTCGCAACAGGTTCTCTGGTGCTTGGTAATTATCCAGTTCCTCGAATCCGGGCTCTGCGCCAAAGGCTGACGCGACCATTGAGAGCTCCTCGGGGCCTATCGTCTCGTCGATGGATATTGCGCAACACCCATCCTGGAACTTACGCAGGTTGAAGGGAGTTCCTTCCGGGTGTTGGGAATGAATGAGGAAGGTGTCAAAATCCGGATCCGTGACCTCAAGGCCTGATTGGCGAAGGCGGGTTGCAAGGCTTTTGGCCTGTGTGGCGATTTTCCTGGCAATAGCAAGCAGTCCTGCGGGACCATGGTAACATGCATAGAGTGCAGCAATGACGGCGAGGAGCACTTGCGCGGTGCAGATATTGCTGGTTGCCCTGTCACGGCGGATATGTTGCTCCCGGGTCTGCAGGGAAAGCCGGTAGGCGGGATTGCCTGAGCAATCTTTTGAAATGCCCACCAAGCGACCGGGAAGTTTACGCTTGAGATTGTCCGTGCATGCCATGAAGGCGGCATGGGGACCGCCGTTTCCCATGGGGACGCCGAATCGGCCGACGCTGCCGACGGCGATGTCAGCGCCCCATTCACCGGGAGGTTTGAGCAAGGTAAGCGCCAGTGGGTCACAGGCTGCCACCAACAGTCCGCCGGCAGTATGCACGGCATCCGCAAATGGCGAGAAATCATGGGCTTTGCCCTCAGTGTCAGGGTATTGCACGAGGGCACCGAATAATTCCCCGTGTGAAGCCGGGTCAAAGGATGCATGGTCGCCGACAATAATTTCAAGTCCCAGTGGTTCCGCTCTGGTGCGGACGATGTCAATGGTTTGCGGATGGCATTTTTCTGAGACAAAAAACACGCTCGACTGTGGTTTTGCCGACAGGCACAATGTCATGGCCTCGGCAGCGGCAGTGCCTTCATCAAGCAATGAGGCATTGGCAACCGGCAGGGACGTGAGGTCTGAAATCATGCTCTGGAAAGTGAGCAGGACTTCCAGTCGCCCCTGGGCGATTTCTGCCTGGTAAGGGGTGTAGGCGGTATACCATCCGGGGTTTTCAAAAACACAGCGGGCAATGACAGGCGGTGTGATCGTGTTGTAATACCCCTGTCCGATCAGTGAGGGTATCACCTTGTTGTTATCCATGATCCCGGCAAGCCGTTGCAAAGAGTCTTTTTCACTCAGGGGGGCAGGGAGATTAAGCGGGATTTCAAGGCGTATGTCTTCAGGTAAGGCAGTATTGATGAGTTCATCAACTGATGTGAAGCCACATGTTGAGGCCATTGCGGCTGCCTCGGCACTGTTGCAGCCAAGGTGCCGCCGGGGAAAGGATGTATGATATTCCATCAGTGCATCCTGTTTTAAAGTCAGGAGATTCCCCCTTTGTATGTAGCGGCATCCAGCAGGGTATCTACTTCGCTCTCGTCGGTAATGTTAATCCTCAACATCCAGCCTTCCCCGTGAGGATCCTTGTTTACCCTTGAGGGGTCATCGGCAAGCTCCAGATTGGGTTCAACGATTTCTCCACTAAGTGGCGCATAAATATCGCTGGCAGCTTTTACGGATTCAATAACGGCAACCGGGTCTCCCTTGCTTACTTGTCTTCCCTGTTCAGGAAGCTCGATATAGACAAGTTCTGAGAGTTCCTCCTGAGCATGATCGGTAATGCCGATGGTGGCGACTCCATCCTTTATTGAAACCCATTCATGGGAAGCGGTGTATTTCAGGTTCTCCGGGATATTCATGGTGTGGCAGGGAAACTCATCTGGGGGGGCGATAAAAGGGTTTTTTGGCAACGCGGGCAGCAAAGCGCTTTCCTCTGATATCAATTTCAAGCGCGGTGTCAATCCTCGAGAGTGCTACGGGAAGATAAGCCAAGCCAATTCCGTTGCCCAGGCTGGGGGACAGCCCGGCACTACATAAGTTCCCGGCAGCTTCATTATTTGCAAAAAGGGCATAGCCGGGGCGGGGGGGCGGCCCTTTCACAGTCATCTCTATACCGGTTAATTTTTCCCTGATTCCATCCTGTTTTTCTTTCAATAGCACCTCTTTGCCGATAAAGGGTCCCTTTTCGAGGTCGACAAAGAAACCCAGGCCGGCGGTCAGTGGGCTTCGAGCAGGAGAAAGATCGGAGCCGTTGAGGGGGAAGCCCATTTCCAGGCGCAGTGAGTCGCGGGCACCGAGTCCACATGGCACCGCTCCGGTCTGCAGTGCTTTATTGAACCATTGCGGGCCGTCCTGCAGCGGACAGATCATCTCGAAGCCGGGTTCGCCGGTGTAGCCGGTGCCACACAGGTAGGTCGTCCCGGATGCCCCGGTGAAGTAAGCCAGAGTATTGCGCGCCGGCATTGTGCACCCGGTTTCCCCAAGCATCTCCCGAGCCAGGTCTTCTGCCTTCGGTCCCTGGATGGCAATGGCGGCAAATTGCCTGCTGCGATCCTCGAGGATGACCCCGTCTTCAAGGTGGCCTTGAAGCCAAGTGACATCTTCATCAACCATCGAGGCATTGACGACCAGCAGGAATGAATCAGGGCCTAGCCGGTAGGCAATAAGGTCATCGATAATACCGCCATTTTCGTTGAGCATGAAGGTGTAGAGGGAGGTTTTCTCACCCATTTCCGGGATATTTCCGGTGAGGATGCCATTAAGCCATCCTGCTGCATTTTCTCCACTGAGGAAGACCTGTCCCATATGGGAGATGTCGAAGGCTCCACAACCGGAGCGCACGGCTCGGTGCTCTTCCAGGATACCGGTATATTGCACGGGCATTTTCCACCCGGCGAAATCCACAAGGCGGCCATCATGGCGAAGGTGCTCGTCATGGAGTGGGGAGTGGAGAAGGGGGGCGGTGGGCACGTCTTAGGGTAGGGTTAGTGAATGCCGCCAGAAAGTCAATGCCCACCATTGGCAAGCGACTTCTTGCGGGCATGCCTGATCCCGGTAAGATAATCCTCATTGAGGACCATGAACTTACTTGACCGACTGGAGCGTAAAATAGGATGGATCGCGATTCCCGGAATTGTGCGCATCATCATGTGTATGCAGTTGCTGGTGTTTGTGCTGGGTCTCCTGCAGATGCCTTCAGGGGTTGAGATAAATGCCGGCGCATCACCTGTTCCTCCATTGGCGGAGGCGTTGATCCTCAGTGGTGAAAAAATACTCGATGGGGAGGTTTGGCGACTGGTGAGCTTTATTTTTCTGCCGCCTACCCGTACCGGTTTCATCATTATGCTCTTTGCGTTTATCTTCACGATGTTTCTGGGCAACATGCTGGAGAACATCTGGGGGAGTTTTCGCCTTACAATTTATGTCCTGGGTGGCATTTTATGCATGGTGATCAGTGAGGTTATATTCCCCACGCATGTACCGATCATTTACACAAAAGATATAGGGTTTGGAGGATACCTGGTCTTGGGTGGCGGAGGTCACCTGTTGTTCATGGCGAGCCTGCTTTTTGCCTGTGCCGTCTATAATCCGCATTTCAAGGTGATGCTTTTCGGAATCATTCCGGTGAAGTTGTTTTGGCTGGCGCTTTTTGACGCGGGGATCATTGTCCTTGAGATGTTCAGTCAACCTTTTGTCCTTGGTCTGGCAATTGTTGTGGCACTGGGAAATTTCCTGATCGTGTTTGTTCCCGGTTTAAAGGCGGCGGTACAGATGCGTGCCGAGGTGTCCGCGCGCAGGAGGAAATTTGAGGAGGCAAGAGCCCCGGCGATGGAGGCAATGCATCTGTGTGCCAGTTGCGGGAAAACCGAACAAGATGATGGTGAACTGGTATTCCGTGTCGCTGATGACGGCGAGGAATACTGCGTGGATTGCAGGGAGAAGCAGAGGCTATCCGACAGCTAGGCGCTCAACTCCCTGAGAGCTTCCATCTTTGCCATTGCGCGTCCGTCATCAATTACCTCGCCGGCAAGATTGAATCCTTCCCTGATGTCCTGGGTCAGTCCGCAAATAGTGAATGCCGCAGCGGCATTGAGGGCCACAATATTGCGCATAGGGCCACGGTCGCTGCCCTCAAGGATTGCGGTGAGGATCTTGGCGTTTTCCTCGGGATTTCCACCGCGTAATGATTTAAGATCAGCCAGTTCAAGGCCGAGTTCGGCGGGATTTAGGTCAAAGGCCGTGGCTTCCTTTCCGTTCCACTCGGTAACGGCGGTGGGTCCGGAGAGTGAAATCTCATCGATTCCCACCCCCTCAGGGGCATTGCCATGGACTGCCCATGCGCGCTTTCGCCCGAGACGCCCGAGAATGTTGGCAAAGGGCGTTGTCAGGGTGCCGTCAAATACCCCGACCATCTGGTAGTCCGGGCGCACCGGGTTGAGTAGCGGGCCGATCAGGTTAAAGACCGTACGCACTCCTTCCTCTGCAAGTTGTTTGCGCACCGGCACCACGGCCTTGAAGGCGGGATGGTAAATGGGCGCGAACAGGAATCCGAGGTTGTGTTGCATCACGCACTCACGGAGCTTTGCAGTAGGGAGGTCAATAGCAATGCCAAGGGCTTCCAGAACATCGGCTCCACCGCTCTTGGAGGTGATTCCCCGGTTGCCGTGTTTTACAACACAGGCACCACCACCGGCGATCACAAACACTGAGGTGGTGGAGATGTTAAAAAGATCGAGCTTGTCTCCCCCGGTGCCGCAAACATCAATTGTCGGACCGTTGCACTCCCCTGCGGTGAATCCGGGATCAACGGCATGGACCAGGAAAGCCTCGACGAAAGAGGCAATCTCGCCAGGGCTTTCCCCCTTGGTTGAGAGAGCCTTGAGTAGTTGCGCCTTCTCGTCGTTTCCGGCTGCTTCATCCAGCAGGAAGTTGGCACATGAGGTAACCTGTTCAGCGGAAAGGTCGTTGCCGGATTGGAGTTGTTCGATGAACTGGATCATGTCTGGATATTTAACGGTATTAAAGGAGGATTGGCAGTAAAAAAACGCTCGTTATCGTCCTGATTCTGCTATCGTGTGAGTATTGAATAGATATGGATTTTGATGCTCCAGATCAGCTTTCCCTTCAGGGGTCACTGATTCTTGCCGATCCCTCCCTTCGGGAATCCGGATTTGCCAGGAGTGTCCTGTTATTGACCAGCCACAATCATGATGACGGGGCGACCGGGTTTATTCTCAATAAGCCGATGGGCAAAAAGGTTTCCGAACTTATTGAAATTGATGCCATGCGTGAACTTGGCGATCTTCCTGTTTTTCTCGGAGGACCGGTTAACCCTGATCAGCTCACTTTTGCCTCATTGAACTGGGAAGCTCAAGATGAGCAACTGGGATTTGATACCCACCTTTCATCGGATGAGGCACTGCATCGTCTTCGGGAGGGTTTTCATGTACGTGCTTTTGTTGGTTACTCGGGATGGTCTGAGGGACAACTCGAGTCGGAACTCCAGCAGCGTGCCTGGATTACCCGAAAACCGGTCCCGGTGGTCGCCAGTATTGATGTCAATGAGTGCCTGTGGGGAGAGTTGCTGGCCTCAATGGGACCCTATTACCGCCTGTTGGCCTCGCTTCCGGAGCATCCTGAGTTGAACTAGGTTGCCGGTTGGCAGGGGAAATTGCAATTTTCAGCAACTGGTTTCCATGGGGCGCGTGATGCGGCGCCATAGAAAATCAAGTTCAGGAGCAATTTGAGCGAAGGTGTCTTCTTCGGAATCGGCATGAAGAAGCACTTTTCTGGTGGCCGCAATCGAGGCGAGTGCCCCGCGATCGAGCTCCAGGATATCCAGCCTTTGCTTGGCTTCTCCATTAAGCCCTTCCCGGATGAGTGGAGGTGATCCTTCTGGCGTGAAAGCGACCACTTTGGCCAAAGTTAGCGCGCTTTCTTCTGCCTGTTCAATCAGGGCTCTCCAGTAAGGTATGCGCTCGGCCGGTTCAAAGCCGAAAAGAATCTCGTGATCCGGAGATCTCCAGCAGGATGCACTTGAACCTTCCACGACATCAAACTCCCGGTAATCAAGCAGTGGTGAGCGTCGTCCGGCTAGCTCAAGTGCATAGCGAATGGCAATCGTGTCCAGTGGGAGATCATCAGTTTGGTAGATCGCTTCACGCTCTTGTGCGAATTCACGCAGTGCTGCCGGCGCATCGTTGCGAATCTGCTTCCAAGGAGGGATTTTTTCTTTTGATACGGCGGGCCGGGCAGTGAATTCCGCTTTACCGGGATTGCGCTGGTTGACTCCGCGTAACATCTTGCGGATTCGTCCCAAGGTTTCATGGGCAGATTGATGCGGGCTTTCCGGGATTGCAGAGGTTTTATTGGGGATGGCGGTTGCGGTTAGGTTGTTAGCGCTTGGCAGATCTTCCCCGAGTTTTCTGCTTTCCCAAGTGGTAGCGGCCAGACGTAGCAGTTCCCGGGGTGATAGGTCAGTTCTTTGGCGCGCTCCGTAGAGCGCTTCCAGATTGATGGCCGAGAAGAGCTTTTCTTGTTGCCCTTGGTTGCCCGGATGGACCTGCATACGCTCGGTAAGCAGTGCCCGTGCGCAGTCTATCGAGATTCCCTGTAAAGGCAGTTTGCCATCGGTAATACGATCAGATATCGCATTGGAAATTACCGGGGAAAACCCCGATTCCCATACATCATCGTTAATGGCGATGATGGTGAGTGCAGCGATACCAATCCTGGCAATTTCAGAGAAGATGTAAGCGGCTTTCCTGACGGCCTCATTGTCATTCTGGAAACAGTCAAGATTATCAAAGACGATCACCAGGGGGCGGTAACGTGCGACCAGCAGGCTGATTTCGCGCATTTTCTCTCTGGCTTCATAATTTGTGAGATTCTCTGTTGCCCGTGAAATGTTATCCAAGTCTCCTGACTCGTGACGATAGAGGAATTCAATCCAGAAGCGACTGGCGGAACCGTCAAGATTTGTGCGGCGGCGAAGTTCATCGGAAAGAGGAAGGAGGAGGGCATTAAAGTTCTCTGTGAACCACCGGACAATGGGTGATCCGGGCTGCTTGAGGTCAAACATGCTGAGGTAGTTTTTCTCTAATCCTTGTTTGGCCATTTCCGGATTATTGGCAGGGACGATGCCTTGCAGTGCAAGCTCACCTACCAGTTCAGCAAAGAGGAGACGTGCGGTTTCCGAGAGGGCACTGAGTTTTTCAATGTCCTCGCTGCGGGAGAGGCAATTGATGCCCTGTCTGAAAAGTTCCCGCCATGTAGGGGAATTCTCATGATTAAAGGATATCGGCAAAACATATTTTTGCCCGGCATTGGAGAGAACCTGCGCCAGGAAGTGAGATTTTCCATAACCTGCCCTTGGGCTGTGAACCATGCGGATACGCCCATGCTGTTGCCCCTCTCCAGCAAGAGAGGCGATGAGTGAGCGAAGCGATTGCTCCTGTTGGGGGTAGAACACAGCAGAAGACGACGGAGCGATGCGCAAATCGCCACCGTAGATGGAATCCTGAAATGGGTTGGGATGGGTCATTTCCCGAAATAGATGCTCGACAATTATTCCTATTTACGAAAATAATGAATAACTGAGTTATTCTACATTCTTCGACACAAGCTTTCCATCAAAATTACCAATTTTCACAATGGTAATACGCAGTGTTGAGAATCAAGTGAAAGAGTTGCCTGAAAAAACCACCAAATTTGCCTTTAAGGCTTGGTTATTTGGTTACTGATAAGCGTTTCGAGCAGTTAATGAAAAAGGGACCGTATTTTGTGGGCTAAGGCGTTTCATCCTGTCACAAAGCAGTAGTTTAGTGACGAAAAACCTTGTGAGGATCGCCTTCAGGGAAGTCAGCGAGCTATTTATCTGATTGCCCGGTTTTCCTGACCTTTATTTTCTCGGGCAGCGGGGGAATACGGCCATACATGCAATACTCCAGCATGGCCTTGAGATAAGGGCGATGCTTGATCCATTTCCCGGCGGATGCAATGCACTTGCCTCCTGGCACCAGGAAGGGATCAGGTAAGCCTTTCTGGGGCGGCAGTTTTCTGGTTCCGGGAAAATGGTGCCCGGAATGGCTTGGGCGGGAGGTTGATGTGGATAGGCTGCCTGCGATAATCAGGGCGATGATCATGCATGAACGTATCAATTTCATTGCCAATGAAATGCCTTTCTCCCTGGAAGGAGGATCATGGGTACTGATGACCTAATCCATTGGGAATGGTAGAACTACTCGGCGACACTGACTCCTATGCGCAACAGAGCCATGGGTGTGTTGCCTGTGTATTCTGCTGTGAATGTGGTTTCGTTATCCGTGACGACGCTGACATTGGTATCGCTCCAGTTGATCGCATCGGTGGAAAACTGCGCAAAATAGGAGGTCTTCGGATCGTTTGCGGCTTCTGTCCCCTTGGTCACGGAGATAGTGAGGTTTCCCGAGGCGTTGATTGTGGGGGAGGGCAACGCATTGAAGCTGAAGGGGTCGAGCCCAAGGGCAAATTCCAGCAGGTTGGGAATGTCATCAGAATCATGGTCGTCACCAGTATCACCAATTCCCGGGAATTCGGACGCCCAGCTCGCATAGGCGCTTGGCGCTCCTTGGTTATTGCTGAGCCCGCGTGTCAGCGGTGCCAGCTGAAATGCTCCGGTGCCGTCTGGGACACGGGAGATGCCTTCAGGGTCGTTTTTATCGGTGAGGTCCGGGCCGGTGTAGTTGAGACCGTTAGCAAGGACCCCATCCCCGAGTTCATAGACCAGTGCATCAACCCGGATGGCTCCAGCCGGAGGCGTGAGCGGGGTGGTGCCGTTGAAGTCTGCGGCAGCAGCTCCTCTGTAAAGGGCCATTCCATCTCCTCCACTGCCACCGTTTTGGATACCGTTGCTTGGCGTGGTGACAACAAAAAACCCGCTAGCGTCGGTTTGTTCTCCGGAGAGGTCAATAAATCTGTATTCCTCATCAGTGGGGCTGCTGTCATTGCCGTTGTAGAAAACCAGCACGAATCCGTCCAGCGGAGTGTTTCCGGTTCCGCCGTCGTAGAGCTCGACGAATTCCAGACCGGCTCCATCGGTGCCCTCAGGATCGTAATCAACCTCGTTGATATAAAGGGTTGCTGCCGCATCACCGTTATCTGTAACTTCCAGAGTGGTGGTGCCATCAACATAGCCGGGAGCGCTGCCTGTGATGGTTACGGTCTGAGTGCCGTCCTGAGCAGTGTCATCCTGAATATCGATAAAGATGGAGATTTCGTCCTCATCGGCGGCAAAGCTTGCACTTGCGACAATGGTTGCCTCAGTGGTATCACTGCTGCTCAGGGTGATGGTAAGCGGTGTGCTGATGTCTCCGGAGCGAGTAATGCTTAATTCCACCGCCCCGTTTCCTGCGTCTTCACTAATCGTTCCCGGAATCACCGAGAGTTGGATTTCAGCAGCTTCGCAGAATGGTTCACCGGTTGTTGTTTTGCCGGGGGAGAAGGGTGCTCCCAGAACATTGTGGACCGTGAATGTATTATTCTCGTTGAGGTCGGGATCAAGTGTAAGGGAACCGTCAGATGTGCTTGTTTCGCCCCAATTGGCACCCGCTACCTCAACGCCTTCCAGGTTTTTGATGGAAATGAGGTCGCCGCTATTGTTCAGCGCGAGTCCGAATTCGTTGGCTCCGTTGGCATTCTGCAGCAAAGCCCCGCCAAAGGTTACGGAGCGGCCCTCGGTTGCTCCGGAACCAAAGACCACAATGGCACAACCCGGATCCAGAATAGTTCCTGCAGCAAATGTGTGACGAACGGTGGCAAAGTCCGAGAGGGTGTAACCGGAAATATCCAGTGCTTCAATGGAGTCATTGACCAACTCAACGAATTCATCGGATCCATCAGCTGTTCCGGTGTCACCGTCTCCGTTAGCATCCGTGTTTTGTCCTACTGCAGCGTAAACTTCATTGATGCGCAGTCCCGATCCTGCGGGGGAATTGGTTTCGTCATCGGTCACGGTGACGTCGATGCTGGCCGGGAAGAAACGGTTCACCGGGTCGCTGATGTCAATGGTGATCACCTGATCAAGGTCGCGCCAGGCATCATCAATGCTATTGATAGTGACATCGACGTTTAGCTGACCATCGGCAACGATCACCTGGGGCAGCTCAAGCTCTGAATTATCGACGCTTGCCGCCTTGTTGCTGAGTGTTACATCGAGGGGGGTGTCACCGTCAGCTGGAGAGTCCAGAGAGATGGTCAGGATTGCACTGCCACCGTTTTCGGAGATGGCTTGCTGGCTGAGTGAGGCTGATATTTCCTCAGCAGGGTTGTTTGGGACCCCGGGAGTGGGCGTGTCATAAATTTTCCACGTGCTCAGGTCGAGTCCGCCGGCACCGTCCACGATGCGCCCTGCTGAGTCGGTGTCCTTGTTGCCAAACTCATGTTCATTAAGTGAGAATCCGCTAAGTCCGAATTCTGCTATAAGGCCACTGTCAGAATCGTTTGTTTCATAAACGACGGCATCCAGCAGGTTTGCCAGATTGTCGCTGGCTTGTGTTTTGGGTGATGCTGTCGAGATATCTGCTGCGGTCGTGTTTTCATATAAGCCAACTCCGTCTTCACCGTTTTGAAGAGCAAAGTCATAAATGATCCCGGTGTTGGCGCTGACACGGTCGGCAATGCCCGGGACGGCAGCTTGTGCAGCGAGGAAGAATCCGTTTGTATCAGTAGAGAGCCCGTTGAGGTCAATGATTGCATAGGCTCCATGGGATCCTCCTCCTGCTCCATTGAACAGGACCAGCACGTGATTATCCAAGGGAGTGTTACCTGTGCCACCATCATAAAGCTCGATAAATTCCAAGGTGTCAAACCCGGCAGTATCTGCATCGATTTCATTGATGACCAGTTGCTGGGCGTTCACGCACAGGGAAAAGCAGAAAAAAGCAACGAATGGAAGTAGGGGGCGGATCATGATTTTCAAGGGAGTTGGATCAGTGTTTGAATATTATAGTGAATTTTACCAAATGTGCCGGAAAATTTTGCGTAAAAATCGCTTAAAAAAGTGAAATAATTACAAGACTGTCATGCAGGCGCATGAAATCCAGAAATTTTGGGTAAGTGATGGGGAAAGGAGGCGGAATCCAGTCTATCTGCCTTCGCGCAATTGATCAGCAGTCGAAATGATAAACTCGCGAAATTCAGTGCCGAGATCTTCACGCTCAAGGCCGAAAACGACGTTGGTCTTCAGGAAATCCAGCTTATTGCCGATGTCATAGCGGGTGCCATGGAAATTGAGCGCATACATGTCGTGCCCTTTCAGCATGCGAGCCATGGCGTCAGTGAGCTGTATTTCACCATTTTTTCCGGGAGGGGTGCTATCGATGTAATCGAAGATTTCAGCAGTGAAGATGTAGCGACCGGCGATGGCAAGATTGGAAGGAGCTTCCTCCCGGTGGGGCTTCTCAATGAGGGTGTCCAGTTTGTAAAGATCCGGTTCAATGAGATCACCGCCGATAATTCCGTAGCGCTCGACTTTGTCATGGGGAACCTCTTCAACTGCGACTATGGGGCCGTTATGCTTTTCAAAGGCATCAAGCATCTGCCTGGTAATGGGGCGCCTGTTGTAATCTGAACCCATTAGGGTATCACCCAGCATGAGCACGAAAGGTTCGCTGCCGACATGGTAGCGGGCATAGGAGACGGCATCACCCAGGCCGTTGAGTTCTTTTTGCCAGACAAAATGAAGGTTCACCAGGTTGGAAATGCCGCGTATCTGCTCGAGTTCGTCAACTTTTGCCTTTTCCGAGAGCTCTGTCTCAAGCTCAATGTTTCGCGAGAAGTGTTCCTCGATGGCGCGTTTGCTCTTGCCGATTATCATCAGGATATCGGTGATTCCTGATCGAGCGGCCTCCTCGACGACATACTGGATGGTCGGGGTGTCGACAATCGGCAGCATCTCTTTGGGCTGTGACTTGGTGGCCGGAAGAAAGCGTGTCCCGAAACCCGCGGCAGGAATAACAGCTTTGGTGACTTTTGGCATGAATGGTAAGCTTTTTGTGTTCTTAGTCTGCTGTAATGATCGGCTTAATCACCTGCATTCCCAGTGGAGTCAGTGATTCCACCAATTTCTCGTAAGTGTCTTCATCAGGATAAGTACCCACAATTGCCCCCCCGGACCCCGTGAACTTGGCAGTGGCTCCGGTAGAGCGGGCAGTTTCCACCATCCTGATATTTCCTTCACTCATTTCGTAGATCTGTCGGCGACGGTCGAAGTTGGCATTGAGAAGAGGCCCAATATCTTCTCCGCGCTTATTTTTAAGGAGGTCACAGGTTTGCTTGGCCAGTTCGGCCCAGAACTCCATTGCCTCAACAATCTCCTTGTCCCCCCGCTCAAATCGTCCGCGGATATCGTTGTGGAATACTTCGGTACCTTCCGAGAGCTTGGTGGTATAGGCAATATAAAGTGGTGGTAGCAGGTTGGGATCAAGTTCCTCATAGTGACCGTGTCCCTGCTGTCGGATTAGGTGTTCATCAAAATCCATGTAAACAACACCCTCGTAGGTCTGGATTACCCTGTCCTGAAGTCCAGCGGGAATTTTAAGCTCTTCATTTTCCACGGAGAGAATGATTGCCGGCCGGATGGGCTTGGGAATACTGACTTCATAAAAGGTCATTAATGCACGGAGACATGCGGTTATAATTGCGCTTGATCCGGCCATGCCCACTTGTGGGGGAATGTTGCTGCTATAGCGCAGAGTAAAGTTGCGGTTGTCCAGCTTGATCTCGTTTTCCTGGCAGTAGTCGTGGAAGCGCTTGACGGTTGCCTTGAGTAACCGGATTCCGCCGTAGTAACCAAACTGCCGGACATCTGCGGCTAGTTCAGCGATGCCGTTAAACACAGATTCGTCGCGGCGTGCCGGCAGGATCTTGAGCTCAGGTGTTTCATAGAGAACAACTTCAGCTTCAAAGTTGCGGACGATGAAGGAAATCGTCTTCCCAAAATAACCGTCAGAGGGATTACCGATGAGCCCGGCGCGCGGGTGGGATTTGGAGTGGATTAACACGGGTGTTCGGATTTCAAGTGGTTCAATATCGGGTAAGGGGGAAAGGAAACAAATAATTAATAAATTACCGGGCTATTCGGTTTCTTTGCCCCGGATCCCTTGAACTGTGGCTGAACAGGGTCATGGTGTAGAAGAACATTCTTGCAAATGCAGGCCTGTGAAAAACTTTAATGCAAGAGATGCTTGAATCATCTGGGCATGCAAAGGGGGATTCTGTCCGCCGGAATGCGGGCGTAATTGCACGTTATCGGGGGTTTGTTGCTCGTGTGTGTATCCTTGCGGGGTGTCTCGCCGTGGGGATGGGGGTATACCAAGTTTGGATCGGTCAGAATGGCGGTGCATTACAGGGCAAGAGTTTTTACTGGGATTGGGTCAAGGTCCTTGCGGTGGTTCTTATTTTCGCTATTGCGATGTGGTGGAGGTTGGTTAGAGCAACGGGCCTGCCTTTTTGGTCGAAGGGAATGCGGCGTGTTGTAATCGCTTTTTTCCCATCCTTGCTTGCAGGCGCGGTTGTCTCTTATGAGATAGTGGCCGGGTATGATGAGTTTGAATTATGCGCATTGTGCTGGGTCATGTGTTATGGCGCAGGGCTGTTGTCGGTCCGGCAGATTGCACCGCGTTCTTTGCGGGGACCTGGGTGGGCATTCTTGATAGCCGGTGCGCTTATTACTTTTTTCTGGAGTCGCTACGGAGCTGCTCTTGCCCCGCAGTTGGGAGTTGGTGAGGCAGAATCAGCGGCAGGCATCATGGTTTTGAGTTTTGGATTGTTGCATTTGGTTCATGGCGTAGCTCTTCTCTTGGGCAAGGGCAATAAACGCGGGATGAGTTGAGGTCCGTAAATCAATGCGAAGGGGGACGGTTTTTCTTGGAATTTCAGGGTTAGAAGTGTTTTGTGACAGTTATTGCAGGAACGGCGCAGTTCCCTTAGTATTACATCCATGCAACCTACAATTATTTGTTCCGTGTTGATTATGCTGGTGACCTTGGCTGGTGGGCTCAGGGCTCAGGAGCAAGCATTAACCCCTTCAGAAACAAACCTGCTGCTGGATGCGGTCAAGGATCTTAAGGGTAAGGTTAAAGATCAGCGCTACGGAATCCATGCATCTGCCATTCAGTCATTTCGAGCAGCATCCTCCTCTACCACCTCGGCTTATGATTTTTATCTGAAGTGCTACAAGGAAATGAATTTCACCCGCAAAGGGGCTCGTGAGTCTGAATACCTGGAGTGGAAAAAGAAGAACAGGGATTATCTGCGTTCCAAGGAGCATAGTGAAGCCCGGCGAATGCAGTTGCAGTTTCTTGTTTTGACCCTCCGAGCCGCACAGTTCACCAAGAAGGAACAATATTATTCCATTATCCCTGAGCTCACTACACTTGTAGACAATGCCCTGTCAGCTTACCCGCACCTTGGATCATCGCGCAAGATTCTCCATTCCGATGCGGTTGGCTCAACATTCGGCAGGGTCTATGACCTTGGGTCGACAATGAAGAGGAATAAGAACTGGGCACGTTCGCCGATGGATATTGACGGTATTTATGACAGGACAATTCTCCCATTGTACCGTTCGAAGGAGAAAATATCCGAATTGTCAGCAGCCTGGGATAAGCGCATCTCCCAGCGTATCACCATGGTTGGGTCGCTTGGTAGTTCTGAAAGCGAGGCCAAATTCGTAAGAGATACCCTGCCGCGCATGAAATGGGAAAAGAATATGGATTTGCTCAGGGGAGGGAAACGTCGCACTGCCCTGACGGCAATGGTGTCAATTGTCAGGTCGAATGCTGAGCATGAGAATATTGATCAATGGATTGATAGGCTAGAGGGCTATCTCAGTGGCGAGGAGGATCCGGGCAGCTTTGAGGACCTTGAGTCGGATGAGGACGTGGCCGGAGAAGTGAATCTCCCGCAATCTACCAGTATCAATTCGGAACCGAATATTGGCGGAGGTCGTGTCCCGGGGAACCGGCGCGAGGCACGTGAGGCGATCGATAATCTCGACCTGAACAATTTGCGCAAGCTCCTGGGGCGTTAGCGAACCGTAGTGACTGCGGTGGTGTGAGGTGACGGGCGCACCGGACCCGCAATTCAGATGTTTTGGGACTCATGGAAAATGAGTTGCGGAATTCCTTGCAGTTTGTTAAGAAACATGAAATATTTTGTGAACTTAACTATTATTCTGAAGTATGAGAACTGTATTTACTATTGCCGTTGCATCAGCGGTTTCACTTTCAGCCATTTCCTGTAAGAGCAATAAGACTGCCAGCAAGGATTCTAATAAGGGTAATCAGTATGGGCAGGGGTATGAAGATCCTTATGCTGCCGCAGGTGAATATGACAATGTTTATGCCGCAGGTGGTGTGAATCGGTATGAGGCTGCATCTGTTTATCAGAACAATCCTGCCCCCGGTGGGAATGAGCAGTATTATACTCCGCCGCAGGAACAGGCTTATGTTCCTCCTGCCACGTCCGGAACCAGTTCACATACCGTCAGGAAAGGGGATACGCTTTATAACCTTTCCCGTCGCTATGGGACGACAGTCTCAGCGATACGGCAGAGTAATGGTATCAGTGGCGACTTGATTCGAATTGGAGAGCACCTGAGGATTCCCTGAGGATAATGGGCTGCCATTGCTTCTTCCATTTTAAGCGCGCATCTCCACAACGGGATGCGCGTTTTTTATGCATTTCCCGGGGGGGCAGTTCTTAGGGATGAAAATCAGAAGATTTCCTTAAGGAATGCGATGCTGTCCTTGGCGATGGTTTCAGGGTCAGGAGTATAGTCAAAGACTTCAACGGATATGTAGCCTTCGTATTTAGCTTCGCGCAATGCCCTGACAATCGGAGGGTAGGCAACGTCACCGGTTCCTGGTCCACGCAGGTTAGGGTCGTTGGCATGAAAGTGTGCCAAGTATGCGGCACTCGAGACGATTACCTGGTCAATGGGCAATTCCTCATCGCTCATTGCCTTAACGTCGAGGTGGAGCCGGCAGGATGGATGATCCACACGTTTGAGGAGTTCTATTGTTTGCGCTGCTGTATTCAGGAAGTTCGTTTCCTTTTTTGCCAGAGGCTCCATGGCGATAGTGACATCCACTTGACTGGCTGTTTCGGATATTTTTTGAAGGGTGTCGGCGGCGCGTTTGGAGGCTTCGTCATAATCCCAATCTTCTTCCAGGTTGCGTTGTTGGGGGCTTCCCCAAACCATGATTGACCCACCCATCGCTGAACATATGCGGGCAAGGTGCTGCCCGAAGGCAACGGTGTCCTTCTGCAAGAGGGGGTCAGTTGTGGTCAAGTGCAACCAGGATGGCTTGACCAGCAACCAGTGCAAGCCAACGACTTCGAGGCCCGCTGAGCGCGCCCGATCTCCAAAGGCAATGGCTTCACTTTCAGTGATTGCACGAGGGTCTTCCTTTAGTGTAAATGGGGCAATTTCAATGCCGTCGTAGCCACACGCGGCGATGTGGTCACAGGTTTTACCGAATTCCTGATTCCCGTAGGTTTCATTACAGAGTGCGAACTTCATCCTGATGAGAGATTTCTGTGGATGTGGCTTTGGTGTCAAGGTTTCCCCAATAAAAATCTGCATATTGCAGAAATAATTAACTTTGACTAATTACTTGTATACCTTGATGTTTCTATTCCTATAAGGCATCCATGCATGGGCTCTTCAGGCGCAATTAAAGATAAAAGCAGTTTCAGTGTGAAGGAGGTTCGCCTCCCGTGGTCATTACGAATTGTTTTTGCGGCAGGCATTATCATTCCCGTGTGCATGATCATTCACTCCAGTGACATTGAGTTACGGTCCATGGAGCAGTCCCTTAAGCAGGAGGAGAAGGCAAGAATAAGCGTTTCCGGAGAACGTGATATGCTGACTAAGGTTGTGGAGCAGTCTGCTGCCAGAGCTGAAGAGCTATCCGGGAAACTTGAAGTGATTACGGGGAGTAAGCGCGCCATTGAACAGCGACTTGAGGAATCCGGGAAGTGGCTGAATGACGAGCGCCGCATACGCTCAAGCCTACAGGAGAGAGTTTCCAGCCTTTCCGGGAAGATGACGGACTATCAAAATCGTGAAGATGCTTTACAGGATATTATTGAATTGCTTGAGGGTGAAGTTGCTTCTGTGGAGAAACGTCTGCAAAAAATCAAGTCGCAGGAGAATGTCACCCGGGTTGCTCCAAATGTTGCCGGAGTTGGGGAATTCATTGCCTCACGGGGTCCGAAGTCATTCAATGGACCGGAGCATCATGGTAGCCATGATGCTCCGGTTATTGCCCTTCTTAATGAGATAGGAGTCATGAACCGCGAAATTGAGGAGGTTCGGGAAGAGCGCAACATGCTCAAAGCAGAGCTTGAGCGCCTTGCGGCTGGTAAAGATGAAAGCAACGTTGCCCTCAGGCGATCTAGAAAGGAATCGAGAGGAAGGTTTTTTGGTTTCGGCAAGGATGACAACGAGTGATCTATTCAGGGGCGGCGCTGCCAGAGGACTTTAAATGCCATGCCTGCGCCCTCCGGATTGGTGGCCGGATCCCCGGGAGGAGGCTTGATTTTTTGCCCTGTGATGAATTCACGTTGCGTTTGAAATGCGATTTCCAGCAGGCCAAGCGACCCTGATCTGGCCCGAAGGTCACTGAAGTCGATATCAGCGGTGAGGTCCTGTTTTCCAGGGCGGGATAGTATCTCGGTCAAGGATTCCAGGCGTTGCTGGGCGAAGTAGGCGCGCAGGGTTCCAGCTGGTCGGCGATGATATACTCCGGGAAACACATCCCCGTAGTCGATTGTCAGCATTTCCCCCAGATGCCATTTGGGTATCCATCCTGACAACCAGTCCAGGTAACTGTCATGGCGCTCGACCTTTTGTCCCGTCAGGAAATCATGATTGCCATGCAGTGAAGAGTCGGCGGGGAGTTGCACGGGATTGCCGGGCATTGCTTTCCAGTGGATCCCGTCATGGGACAGGAGAACCTGATGCCATGTTTGGTCCTCTGCATGCCATTGCAATAATTCTGCGGGGAAGGCATCAACCAGTTCGTTGGAAATAATGATTGCTTTGCCCTCGGCTTGGTCCAGGGCCTCTCTCATGTCACTATGCCACTGGCATCTACCTGTTTTTTCTAGAATAGCCTGTTGTTTCTTTACCAGAGGAGTGGATGTCTCAACGATGTGGTATTTCAGCTTTCGGCGTCCGAGAATGCCGAGGCTGTATAATATTCCATGTGCCATTAAGCCGTTTCCGGCACCAACCTCGATCACATGACGGGGAAGTGATGGGTTCTCCTGCCACCGTTCTCTGAGCCACGTGGCAATGCCCTGTGAAAGGCTGGTGCTGAGTGTCGGGCTTGTGGAGAAGTCACCCCTTCTGCCGATTGTGGCGATATGCTTTGAGTAGTAGCCGGAATGCGGATCGAATAGAGCCTTCTCCATGAAGGAAGAGAAAGGCATTGGTGCCAGCTCACGCAGGCGTTTGGCCAGGGGCACAGCTTTGGAATCCAATGAATCGAGTGTTCAGGCTGAGGCTCCTGTCCGGGCCAACTGTTCACAACGCTTAATGTCCAGCTTGCCTGAAGCCAGGGCCGGAATCTCCTCAACTGAGACGGTTTTTTTGGGGATCCACAATGCCGGAATTCCGGCGGCCAGCAATTTCTGACGCAGTTCACCCAGTGCGGCATCATCCATCTCCAGTGCGGTGAGCAAGATAAGCACCTCACCTTTTGCTTCATCAGGAAGACCGATAATGGTGATCTTCTTCTCTGCGGCGGAATCCAGGCCAAGCGCCTTGTTGATGTGAGCCTCGACCGTCTCATGAGGCACCATTTCGCCTCCAATCTTTGAGAATCTCGACAACCTTCCCTCAATATACAGAAAGCCTTCATCGTCCAGGCGGCCAATGTCCCCGGTGCGCAACCAGCCGTCATACAGCATTTCAGCGGTTTTCTCAGGTAGATCCAGGTATCCGGTGAAGATGTTCGCGCCCCGCAACCAGATCATGCCGCTCTGGTCGACGGGCAACGGACTGTCATCATCCGGGTTGGTAATGCGCACGGCGATTCCAGGCAGGAGTTGGCCCACTGACCCGGCACGCTCACTGTGGATCAGTGGCCATTGGGTTGCTTGCTCCGGGTTAGGGATATTGGCATTGGCCACCGGGGAGGTTTCAGTCAGTCCATATCCCTCCATGACCTTCTTGCCGAATTTATTCTCGAATGCTTCTGCAAGCTTGCGCGGCAGTTTCTCGGCACCGGTAATGACATACTTGATTGAAGCAAGTTGTTCGGGTTCCACCCGGCGCATGTAGCCGCGCAGGAAAGTAGGGGTGGCCAGTAACATGGTAACTCCATGCTGGTGGATGAGCTTTGCCAGTTTCGGGGGTTCCAGTGGGCTTGGAAAAGTCACTAGGTCAATGCCCTCAAGCATTGGATACCAGAGGGTTACAGTGGAACCGAAACTGTGAAAAAGGGGCAGGCAGCCAAGGATCTTGTCTTCGTGGTCAAGTTCAAGCCGACTGGCAAACTGGCTGACGTTGGCAAGGACGTTACGGTGACTGAGTATAACGCCCTTGGGAGCTCCGGAACTGCCGCTGGTGAAGAGCAATACCGCCTCGTCATCTCCACCCTCATCGGGAATTTCAAGTATGGCGGCGAGTTTTTTCGCGGAAAAGAGTTTAAAGCATATCAGCCAGAAGATGCTCTTGGGTTTCAAGGGGGGTAACACCTCATCGAGAAGGATCATTTTATCCTGTGGAAACCAGGGGAAGGAACTGACCTTGTCGACGAATGCACTGGCTGAAATCAGGTGGTCGATTTGAGCTTGTTCCATTGATGAATTGATCGCATCGCTCCCGGCGGTAAAGTTCAGGTTTACCGGGACTTTGCCTGCCAGAAGAACTGCCAGGTTGGCAACCAGCCCCCCTTTACCTGGCGGAAGGACAATGCCGATCCGTTTACGGTTGCTCTTCCGGCAGATCAGGCGGCTCAGTGCAGCAGCAGCGGCGAACAGTTTGTCAAAGCGCAGGGAACTGGAGTCGTTACCGTCATGAACCATGGTGTTACTGCCGCTTTCCTTGAGCCCGAGGATAATTGATCGGGTAAGGTTTCCTTCCAGTATTGCGTGGTTGTTGAATGCCCTTTCCGCAGCAATGAGCAGTTCCTCATGGTAGCCGGCCGGGGTGGTGGTTTCCCCCTCAAGCAGTTTACCGTAGGCGATGGAGGTGCCTCCGGAATGTCCGATGCGAAGATTCACCTCGCTAAGCTTCTCGATGAAAAGGGGGATCACATTGGCCCGGGTATCGAGGATAAGCTTTTGTGTTGCGACGGGCACCTGGAAATTAGCTCCCCGCTGGCAGGTAACGGCGCCCGGGACAAAAAGGATCTTTTTCTCCTCGGCAAACAGCAGGCCTATTTTGTCCTTCAGGTCGGCACTGTTACCGGTTTCAAAGTCATAAGGCAGAACCTTTCCAAGGATTTCCTCCAGGAATTCCCCGGGATTTTTACCATAGTGAGGATAGTCGGCTGACGAATCAATCAGGGCAACGAGCCCGGGCTGCTGTCCGGAGATTTCCTTCAGGTCCGCCTCTGTTAATGCACGGTTGGGAAGGATGATGCATCCACCTTCAATGCCGGAGGAAAAGACACTTTCCCCAGTCGTCCAGAACCTGCAGTTATCATCCCGTTTTACTTGTGGCATTTCCCAGAACCTCCTTTTTTTGAATGTTTTACGTTGGTTGCTCTTATTCGTTTACACAACAACACTTAGGCGATAAGACTAATGGACTTTGGCATCGGTGCAATCCCTCAGGGAGCACCCGCCAACTGAGCCGTTATTTTTATTTTCTAGAGTAAATACGCATGAGCCAACAAGATCCTGTCAATACTGACTCTGCTGCCACAGCTCCCGCAGGCATGACACCTCGGGAATACTGGCGGAAAAACATTACCTGCGTCCTCTGGCTTTTGGCCATCTGGTTCGTAGTATCCTACGGCTGTGGAATCCTTTTTGCCGATGAACTGGATCAGTTCAGGACACCTGGGGGAGGCATTAAGCTGGGCTTTTGGTTTGCGCAGCAGGGGAGCATTTATGTGTTTGTCATCCTCATTGCAATTTATGTGCGGTTTATGAACCGCTTGGACGCGAGGTTTAACGGCAAGCAGGGCTAACTTAACTCATTATTCTGGTATGGATGTTCAAGCTTGGACTTTTTTGATCGTGGGGCTGAGTTTTGCCCTTTATATCTTTATTGCGATTCGCTCCCGTGCGGGATCAACCGGGGAGTTTTATGTTGCCGGTAAGGGGGTTCCGCCGCTGGCAAACGGTATGGCAACTGCTGCTGACTGGATGTCGGCCGCTTCGTTTATTTCCATGGCTGGGCTTATTTCGTTCATGGGTCGTGATGGTGGGGTTTACCTCATGGGTTGGACAGGAGGCTATGTGCTACTGGCCCTCTTGCTAGCTCCTTACCTGCGCAAATTCGGGAGATTTACAGTACCTGATTTCATTGGTGACCGTTACTACTCCTCCACGGCTCGGTTGGTAGCTGTTTTCTGCGCGATTTTTGTTTCCTTCACCTACGTGGCAGGACAGATGCGCGGAGTGGGGATTGTGTTTTCCAGGTTCCTTGAGGTGGACATCGAGATTGGAGTGCTCATTGGCATGGCGATTGTTTTCTTCTATGCTGTGCTGGGTGGAATGAAGGGCATCACCTACACCCAGGTGGCTCAGTATTGTGTTCTGATCTTTGCCTTCATGGTGCCGGCGATTTTCATTTCCATCATGCTGACCGGCAATGCGGTTCCTCAACTTGGGCTTGGTGGTGAGGTAGAGGGAGGCATGCACCTGCTTGATAAACTGGACGGGTTGAGTAAAGACCTTGGATTTGATGCCTATACCAATGGGAGCAAGGGGACGCTTGATGTATTCTGCATTACCATGGCTCTGATGGTAGGGACCGCCGGCCTGCCTCACGTTATTGTGCGATTTTACACTGTGAAGCGCGTCAAGGACGCGCGTATGTCGGCATTTTGGGCGCTGCTTTTCATTGCCGTGCTTTACACGACAGCGCCTGCGGTGGCCGTCTTTGCGCGCACCAACCTGCTCCAGGAAGTTCCGGGGAAACGATTCGAGGAGATTCCTAAAGGCTTGCAGAAGTGGGAAGAAAGCGGATTACTTGCCTGGACTGACAAGAACAGTGACGGCAAGATCCAATACACCAAAGGGAAAGCCTTTAATGGGAAGCCGCAGTTTAAAGAAAAAGACGGAGAGCGTGTGCTGGGTGATCAGGGACAGGGTTTGTTGACGAATGAGGCAGTTGAAGGGACTAACGAGCTCTATATCGACCGGGATATCATGGTGTTGGCAAACCCGGAGATCGCGGGCCTTCCGGATTGGGTTGTTGGCTTGGTTGCTGCAGGGGGGCTGGCTGCCGCTTTATCTACTGCCGCGGGACTTCTCCTGGTCATTTCCACTTCCTTTGCCCATGACCTGATGAAAAAGACGCTCACTCCTGATATTGATGAAAAGAGGGAACTGTTTTTGGCAAGGGTAGGGGCAGCAGTAGCGGTTGTGATTGCCGGATATTTTGGGATTAATCCGCCGGGCTTTGTGGCTCAGGTTGTTGCTTTTGCCTTTGGCTTGGCGGCTGCCTCGTTCTTTCCTGCGATTCTACTGGGTATATTCTCCAAGCGGATGAACAGGGAGGGAGTAATCTCCGGGATGATCGTGGGAATCTTGTTCACTGCCTCCTACATCATCTATTTCCAGTTTATTGACAAGGACGCGAAGCCCTGGTTTGGGATTTCACCTGCAGGTATCGGTACGCTGGGAATGCTGATCAACTTTGCGGTTGCATTCACGGTCTCCCGATTCACTGCGCCTCCTCCGGAAGAAGTGCAGGAAATGGTGGATGACATCCGCCTGCCAGAAACGGACGAGGCTTAATCCTTGGGATTGAGTGCCTCAAAATCCGTGCGGGTGATCTGGAAGCGCGCGGCACACCTTGGGCAATCGATGCTGACGGCGTCCTGATCCCCGAATATTTCCTTTGCGCTGACACTGGTGAGTTTTGGCAGGATGCGCTCCGGGCTGCAACCGCAATGGTAGCGGTATTTACGGGTTTCCAGCAGGCTGAGTTCCTCCTCGCTGTCAAGTTTTCGGATGGTTTCATCATCCAGTGAGTGGAGCCATGCCTCATCGCACTGGGGCTGGGCGGAAATCAACACGAAGTCCTCCTCGGAGTGTCTGAAAAATCTTGCCGCCCGTTGTTCGCTCTTTCCGTAATATTGCTCGGTGATGCTGAACAGTGAGTCAGAGGATTCAAATTCAATCACGCTGCGCCTGGGTTCCTTTGGAAAATCATTGGTTTGTGCAATGAAGAGATTTTTCCCGTCATTCCTGATGTCTTCGGTGAATACACGCCCAATAATATTTTCATCCTTGCTGTTGCCGGTGACAAAGAGGTTTAAATGCAGTTGACCGAAGTGGATTGTCCATGCGCTGACTTCATTCCAGGGGCGTGATGCCAGGTGAAGGGTGCAGGCGGCAAGAGCTTCCTTGAGTTTTCCGTCATGGTCTGGATCCATGCGTATCTCGTGTTGCATCAGGTGCAGGTAATGGTCGAGGTAAGCGGGTCCAAAGTCAGCCCGCACGGCGAGGGCATTACGATTGCGCACGAAGTAGCATCGAGCTTCAATGTTACTGTCCGGGTCTACCTTGGGATCGGGCATTGTGGATTATTGTTAAGCGATACAACTACTGAGGCTGAAGAGATGTATAGATATGTTTAGTGACACCTCTTGTGCTATTGTTTTTGCTGCACGTGAATGGATATTGGAGTTGGCGCGTGAAGTTTAACACAAGAGCCGTTGTTTCCCCACTTTAATGACCAGTATTAATCCAGAGTTTCTCCTCCAGGCCTATCAGATGGGTATTTTTCCCATGGCGATGGAGGACGGGGAGATTGGCTGGTTTTCCCCAGACCCACGGGGGGTTATTCCTCTGAAATCCTTCCATGTGCCAAAAAGCCTGAAGCGCATCATCAAGTCAGGACGTTTTGAAGTGCGCATTAACCATGCATTCGGAGAGGTGCTCGATGGTTGCGCGAACCGGGATGAAACATGGATTGACGGGACCGTGCGCGAAAGTTACATGCATTTGCATGCGCGTGGTGATGCTCATTCAGTGGAGTGCTGGAGTGAAGGTCAGCTTGCCGGCGGTCTTTACGGCGTTGCTATCGGTGGAGCTTTTTTCGGGGAATCTATGTTTTCACGCCAGTGCGATGCATCAAAGGTTGCCTTGGCTTACCTCAGAAATTACCTGCTCCGAAAAGGATTTAGCCTTCTTGATACCCAGTGGACGACA
The DNA here is from genome assembly GCA_024229495.1 of Verrucomicrobiaceae bacterium. Taxonomy (GTDB): domain Bacteria; phylum Verrucomicrobiota; class Verrucomicrobiia; order Verrucomicrobiales; family DEV007; genus CACIUL01. The sequence continues at coordinate 32,176 of JAAESJ010000639.1, forward strand.
CCTCACCTGAGGAGGTTCGGGGCCATTGATATACCGAAAGCGCAATACATGAGCGCATTACACAAGGCAATTGAATCAGGAGTGAGTTTCCTTTGATGATTGCAACCGGGATGCTCCCCCGGGCTATTTGGAACTGACGGTGAATTGTTCACCTTTCTTTCTTTCCCAGGCACGGGTGATGCTGCTGTAGAGAGTGTCGATATTTGAGCGTACCGTGAATCGGTATTCCATGGTCCTGGCGTGGGTTGTCTGGGGGTAGTTTTTAACAACTTGATCCCAGACATCACCCGCCCCGACGCGGTTGGTTGCTTCCTTGGTTGCCCCGCGGACACGATCAAGAACAACTTGCCCGACATTCAGGGGTGACTTGTCCGTGACCGGCTCAATATAATAGAATCGGGCTATGGCGGAACTACTGTCCGCGACCGTGACTTCATAGACACGGGCGGCACCATCTACAACATAGGTGTGCTTGGCGACTGAGGATATACGATCCAAGGCCACCATGTATTCGCCACCGGGAAGCGATGCCTTCCAGAAACGGGTGGGGATTGAGTCCGTGGAGGCGGCTTGTGAGGAATCTTTACCTGCATTCCCGGTCGTCTGCGCTCCGGAGGAAATGGTTAATATGGCGGTGATTAGAGCGGAGATCAGTATCGGTTTCATGGCGTTTTTCTCTTAATGTGTCCCTTCTGTATTATCCGGGAGGGTAAGCAACTTGTCAAAAAGGCGCTGTGAGCATTCTGGATCTTCCGGGAATATAGCCTGAAGGTAGCTTCAGGGTGGGATGTTCAATGCTTTCAAGGTACCATGACCAGGGTGTCAGGGTGGAGTGTTTCCAGCGGAAACGGAAGGGCTGTGTCGTATAATTCCCGATTTCCCTGAGTATTAGGCCGGCGGATGGACCGTTGCCTCCATCGAAAGACATAGTGCCATTAATTTCGAAGAAGTCGTTGGTTCTTGTTATTGATGTTGTATGCCAACCGACACGTGGAGCAATGATGAATTGCCGGCTAAAGTCCTGCATTAACAATGAGAGCTCGCTCCGTTCGAGATTCCATTTTCCGGAGTAACTGACAGCAACCATGGCGTGGCATTCTTTCCAGTTCCTGTTGGTGAAATGGTCCAGGAACTTCTGTTGGGCAAGTTCCGCTCCGGACTCACCTGACCAGCGGAAAGACTGAATCACGGTGATAATGACTGAAGTTGCCATGAGGAGGCAGAGAAGGTACGTTCTGTTCTTTTTCACGGGGGTGTCAGTTGCCCTGAAGCAGCGCCTTATTCATTATGCCAGATAATTTCTCCAGTGACGAGAATGAAAGCCAACCGGTGGTCGCCGAGGGGTTTCGCTGTAATGTTGCATTGATACTCGAGCGGGAGGATGGAAATATTTTTATTGGGGAGCGGATTGACCGCCATGGGGCTTGGCAGTTTCCACAGGGCGGGGTTGATGATGGCGAGAGCCTCGCCGAGGCCCTGCACCGTGAGGTTGAGGAAGAGATAGGAATTCTCCCTCAAGCTTACCAGCTCATTGAGCGTAGAGGCGGATATCGTTACCTTTTTCCACAATGGCATCGCAGAAACGGTCATTATAAAGGGCAGGAACAGACATATTTCCGTTGTCGGTTCATTGGCAATGATAGCGACATTGATCTCGACACGGCAAAGCCGGAATTCAGTAGTTATCAATGGATTGCGCCCGAAGATTTCGACCTTAGCTGGCTACCAAGTTTCAAGAGCGAGGTGTATATGAGGGTTTTATCGGATTTTTTCGGCGTTTCCCTAGAGAGTTCCTGATAAATTGCCTTGCGGGGTGATGCAGGTGAAAAGATATTGATTCACGTCTATTGCCTAATGTCCTCGAAGACTTTTCCGGGTTCCAACATCACGCGCCGGGTTAAAAGAGCGTCGCGTGATGCTTTGCGTGGATTTAGACGTTTCCTGAAAAGCCGGCTATTGGATCCTGCTCCTTACCGGGGGGAATTGAAGGGTTACTCTGCCGGCAAGTTAAAGGATGACACCAGGGCCGGACTCAATGTTGCGTTGTTGGCATTGCCACAGGGGATGGCTTATGCGCTTGTGGCCGGACTGCCCATTCATTTTGGAATTACCTGCTCGGTGGTTGCCGCTTTGATTTCTCCTTTATTTTCAGGGTCAAGGCATCCGATCCTCGGGCCGACGAATGCCACGGCCTTTATGGTGTTCAGCTATTTTGCAGTTTCCCAAAATGGCACGGATGTGGCCATCATGCCTTTATTGGTCCTGATGGTTGGTGTCATCCTCATCGCAGGTGCCCTGCTTAGGATTGCCGATATTATCCAGTATGTCAGCAGGTCGGTAATCATTGGTTATATCGCGGGAGCATCTCTGCTGATTATTGCCAATCAACTGCGTTATGTGCTTGGGGTTGGACCTTCCGGTGGGAGCTCTTTTTTCACGATTGCCAGCGGTACTTTACTTCAGTTTAAGGATTCCAACTGGGCAACCCTGGCATTGGGGGCGGGAACATTGTTGGTGTATTTTTGCCTTGGGAAAGTCATGAAGGGATGGCCGACATTCGCTTTGGCCCTGTTGTTGGCAACCGTGGTTTCGAGCATGTTTAATCTCCGGGAGAATTTTAATGTCGATACTTTCGATACCGTGGAGCTGGGCTCATTGCTTCCTGACTTGTCTATCTTTTCAAGGTCAGGACTGTTTGACGAGATAGCTCAGCTTTCCGGACTTGCCATTGGCCTGGCGTTCCTCGCTTCGCTGGAGAATTCGGTGATGGCAAAGAACCTTTCCAGTCGTAGTGGCGAGAATCCTGATATGAACCAGGACATGCTGGGAGCGGGCATGGCTAATGTTGGGTGCTCTCTGCTGAGCGGGATGGTGGCTTCCGGCTCGTTGACCCGCTCTGCGCTGAATTACTCAAGTGGTGCGGCGACTAGATTAGCGAGCATTTTTTCAGCGTTATTCTGTGTAGCAGGATTGTTTATGTTGGCTCCCATGATCCGGTTTATACCCCAGTGCGCACTGGCCTCGCTGGTGATTGCCGTGGCCGTAACGCTTATCAACTGGCGGCAGATGCGAATTTGCTTTCGGGCAACACGTTCGGATGCGGCAACACTGATTGTGACGTTCCTTGCTGCTTTGGTGATGCCCCTGCATGTGGCTATTTTTATTGGTGCCGGGACTGCCGTTGCCCTGTTTTTGCGCAAGGCGGCACGGCCTGAGCTCGTGGAATATAACCTTGGTGAAGGTGGACAATTGAATGAATTGCGATTGGGGGAAGGGCGCGGTATTCCATCCATATCCATAGTTCACGTAGAGGGTGAATTATTCTTCGGGGCCGCTGAGTTGTTCCGCAACCAGATCCAGTCCACAGCCAGTGATCCGAGCCTGAAGGTAGTGATTTTGCGCATGAAGAACGCCCATCACCTAGATGCGACAAGTGTCATTGCCCTTGAGGACCTGGTGTTGTTCCTGCGTGAGCACGGCCGAGAATTGATTGTTAGCGGGGTGATGAAGGATGTTTACCGTGTGCTTAAAAATGCGGGATCAGTCGAATTGATCGGTAAGGACAATATTTTTCCCGGCTCAGTAGACAATCCTAACATTGCAACCAGGAACGCTCTCAAAAGAGCCCAGGAGATCCTTGGAACCAGAGATGCTGATGTGAGGATATTTTCCTGAGGTGAAAAAACTTATCGTGGTGAAGACCACGCGCTGATTCCGAAATCATCCCTGAGCAGCAGCACATTTTCAAAGTGGGGGATGGGGTCGAAATGCGGTGTCGCGATGTCACGCAGCTGATTGGTTTGCGAGGTGAGAAGGGATTGCTGAATATCTCCTGAGGAAAGGTTGATCATGCTGAATGCGGCTCCCGAATTGCCATTGTGGACGAACTTCATGATCTCGTTCTTGCCATTAAGCACGAAAATACCGTGCTTGTCGTGTGGTTGTGCGTCTTTTGCTGGTGGACGGATGAACTGTCGCTTGGCGAGGTCGGCAATAACCACTTTGTGGCTGGCAAGGCACAGGCGATCACCCTTTATAAGCACCCTGTTCTGGTCAAAGGGGATGCCTTTACCGATTTCAAAGCGATACGACGGATCATCAGTGCGAAGAACCACAACAGTGTCGTTTTTCTCCGGGGTGCGGTCTTTGGCAAGAGCGTAATTGCCGGCAGCAGTAATAAACTCGTGATTGGGTGCCAGGGGCGTCGCCTGTTTGCCGTCAAGGCGGTAAGAATAGACATCGCGTTTTCCGCTTCGGCTTCGAGATTCGAAGACGAGTGCATTATCAGTGAATTTTGCCCTATCAATGAACAGTCTCTTGATCATGGTGCCGGCAACAATTGGGGTGCCCCAGTTTTCTCCATCGTTGCTGGCATAGAACTCGTATTCGCCAATCATGCCGTTGTTGTTGACGATAACGGCCGGCAGGTAACGGAAGGACTGGAAGGTTGCGGGCTTTCCAAGGTTGAACTGTAACTCGTGCGGGTGGGGCGGAATGCCGTTGAGCCACTGGCTGTGCCACCATGTTGTTCGGTTGCCGTCGATTGAGCGCTCGGGTCTTGTGTCATAGGTGGTATTGGGCTCAAAGCTGTCTGTGAAGTGTACTGTCCAGTTACTGCGATCAAGGTTTTTTCCATCCTTGTCAGCAACGTGGAGTTCTGCAACAGAGGACCACCCCCTGCCATTGACTTCCGAGAGCATTACCAGCCGGAAAAAGCGTGCTGAAACCGGCTTGAAGCTGACTTCATAGTAGCCGTTCTCGATCAGTTTGCCGTTGGATGCCCTGCCATTGGCCAAGCCAAGTTCAATTTCATGCCGTCTGATGGACCTGCCGCTTAATGGGTTGATTACAGTGTGCTGTGCACCGGTTCCCATGGAGGTCTCGAAGACATGCAGTTTCTCGCCATCCCAATGGGGAATAAGCAGTTGGCCGGAGAGTATACGTTGTTCCCATCGTTGCTCTCCGGTGTCCGGGTTGAAGGCAAAGAGGAGTGACCTCCTGTCATGCAAAAGGCAGATTTCACCGCATTGCAGCAGTGTGGTTGCAATGCCGGGCACGGCGCTTTCCCAGAGAAAATCTCCGGTTTCCCCATTGAAGGCGAGCATTCGGCGTTGTGTATTACTACCTGAGAGCATCAGGATTTTGTCTCCGACGATGTGAAAATTCGGGTTGAGGGCATCAAGCAAGAGGCGCCATTTCACAGCTCCCTTTGGGGAAATATCGATACATTCCAGAAGTCCGCCGCTCAGAACGAACGCATTATTGGCCAGTGGAGAATCGTAAGGGGCACGTATGATCCGGGCATCATTGCGTGATAGAATCCAGTTGCGCTTTAGGTCGGGGCGCAGGGGGGTCGTTTCAGAAGAGGCTTCTGAATTTAAGGGTTCATTGATAACGATACCCCGATCCGTAGCCGGTTTTGCCCCGATGACATAGAGTGATTCGTCGTGCACGAGGAAGGACAGGGGGCGTGCTGTCCCGGGACTCCATTGCAATGAGGAGAGAACCTTGCCATCACGGGCATCAATCTCGGTGATCCTGTCATGAGTGGCAATGTAGATGGAGTGCCCGTTGCGCTGAGCACGCCCGAGGACACGATCAGGTTGAATATCCTTATGGAGTCCTGTCCGCTTACCAGGAAGGGGGGAATACCATTTCTCTTTGCCCGTATTCAGGTCAATCGCGGCAAGGTCATTTTGCCCCCGAATAATCACGGTGTCCTCAAAAACTCCAAGAGACTCAATGCCGAGAATGAGATAATTGTCCCAGACAAGGCGTCCAGTTTCTCGATCCAGTGCAAAAATCTTTCCGGTGTCACGTGGCATGCAAATCACCTTGTCGGTAGTTATAATTGGAGCGCAACCAAGGGCTCCCTCAGCTGGTTTTGAATCGGTGGTGTAATAGTGAATCCAATCAGCAGTTCCATCCCGTGGGTCACAGCGTGCAATGAGGCCGGCGTTGGTATTGACGTAGATTGCCCCGTCTTTCAGGGTTAGGCGATTGCCGAATGTCCTGATAACGGGACTGGATTTCTGGAGGGTTGAGGATAAGTCGCTGGCAGTACCCACCTCTGCTATTGTCTTGCGCCACAGGGTAGTTTGTGAAGCAATCTCCACACATGCGATCTGGATCCGGTTGCCTTGATGGGTCTGCCAGAGCAACATATAGAGGAGTCCGTCGGAATTGACCGGATCACTAATGACGGTAAGGTTTGGTTCCCCTTTATTGAGGTCAAACCTGTCATGCAGCCATAGGGCAGCTCCAGTATTGATGTCAAATGCGGCAACTCCCTGCGGCAGGGCTCCGAAGCCCCAGCGTGTGTAGATTGTGTTCTTTTCGATGCCCGGGCGGAAATACCCTGGAAGTATATTTCTGTGGTTCCGGTCATTGGCACTAGGAGGGCGGGATTGTGACCACGTGGGTGAGGCCGGGCTGGCAGCTGGATAGACAGCGAGATGATTCCTGCTGCTGACCAGTAGCTGTTCATTAATGATGCCCATGTCCATTGCTGATCCTCCGGGGTGACCTCCACCAAGCCAGGGAGAGACAGGGGGGATTCTTACTTCCTTGATTTTTAGTTCGCTCAGGGGACGATAAGGGTCGGCGGTTTTTCTTGCAGGAATTCTCTCCAGAAGCCGTTTTCCCAATTCAAGGGCGGTTGTAGGCTGGTTCATCCAGCGCATCGCGGTGGAGGGAGCAATCCCTGCAACTTCAGCTTCAAGGGTTTTGCGTTCACCAATAGTGGAAAGTGCGATCCATCTTCCAGTGCGTGCAAGTTCCAGGATTTTCTGGTCCTTACTGTGATCGAGGAGATCGTCAAAGCTACGCAGGGCGGATAATGCATGGCCGGCAAAAAGTTCCTCATTTGCAGCTGCAAGGAGCAATGTATGGGTGGACTTTGCCCAAGGATAGCGACGGAACAGGGCGAGAGCCCTTGACGATGAAACCCTCAAGGGGAGAGATTGTCTGGCGAAGGAATTTTCCTGTGTTTGCCGAAGGGGATCCAGTCGCTCAGGGGTCAGGCTGCGCAGGTGCAGATCCAGGGCGAGTGAGGGATTGAGAAGACCGCTCATGTCTCGCCATGGAACGATACCCTCATCCATCAGTGTGATACCAATAAGGCGGTCAGCTTGTCCGGAGATTTTTGAAAGGGGTTGTTCAGCAACCTGCTGCCATCTTCCATCAGTGTCATCCGGTTCAAGGTCCGGTAAGGGACTCCCTTCTCGTGGAGGAAGGAGTTGCTGGGGAAGTTCCCGGAAGTCGCTGCCAAGGACGTCAGTAATTGTTGCCCAGCAACCTCGAATCCATATATCAGGATGATCTGTATCAGAGGATTTCTTGAGTTCCTCGAAAAGATCACGAGTAGTCGGCAGGTTGAGCGCATGGTGGGCGCGAGCACGTTCTATTTGCCAGTAAATGTCATGGGGATAGCGTTGCGCGAGATGATCGTGACTCTCTGCTGTTGCAAACATGCGGCGATCAGCAAGGCTGATTTCCATTCGCCTGCCTAGGATTTCACGGAATAGTGTTGTATTGGCAGAGATTGCCCCAGTGCGTTCAAGTCCTGCTACCCGGTCTGCGACATAGCGCATCCACCGTGAGCCAACAGTGTGGCGATCCCCGTGGTCATAGATTTCCTCGAGACAGCGGGTTGCCAACTCGATGTTTCCGGGATTGTCCTCGATTAGCTTGGCGAGGTAACGGTTCCCTGTTTCCTCATCGTCATTTTCATACGCTTCCTGAGCACGATCCCAGAGTTCAAATGCGCGGGAGTTGGGAACACCGAATGAGAGGCATGCAATAATAGCCAGAACCCTTATCAGTTTTCGTTTCATTGTTTGTAAGCCTCTATGGGTTTTCCGTCCGCATCAGTCAGGCGCAGACGCACCCACCACTCGTGCCCAATGTTGGCGCTTTTCACAAGGATGCGGTTAATTCCCGGTTTCAAGGCAACCGGGATTTTGGAGCGGTTGGCAATACAGCTCTGACGGTGTTGATATGGAGCAATCTCCTCAGCCAGGATTTTGTCATTAAACCATACTTTGAACGCGTCATCCCCATCTATGCTGAGGAATACCTCCTTGGCTGATTGGCAGCTGAAATCGGCGACGGCATATGCCAATGAGAAGGTTCCGGGTGGTGGTAACAATGGTCCCATTCGCAGCTTGCCGTTGGTGCGATCGACGCTTGCCTCATTCCAGGTGACGTCACGCTCAATGGCCTTTTCCCCGGGTTTGTTTTGATGTCCGCGCAATGCCCAGATGTAGGTCGAAGGGTAGGTGGCTTTGAAATCGATGTTTTTCTCGGGAGCCAGTTCCTCGTGGAATGCTTTGTGTTCCTTGTCGTTATAGAATGTTCCTACAACCATCCAATCAGTGATGTAGCCCTGACTGCGGGCAACAGGCGCGATGCCGTTTTCCGGAGCGATACTGCCCAGTGCAGTCGCTACAGCCTCCCTGCGCAGGTCGTCGGTGGACTTCAGGGCATCGCCAAGCATGGTCAGGGCAGGCTTGAAATCATCAGCGTTTCCTGCATGAGAAAGGATTTTAAAGCCTAGCGCGCGGGTTGGTTCATCAGTGCTTGCCAGCGCCGGTTCAAGGTATGCTACCAATTTCCCGGTTGGAGCCTTGTCAAGGGGAGCCAGTAAAAGGGCATTTAGGGCAGCATACCTGACTGCCCGGTCTTCATCGTCAATGATTTTGGAGAGGATTTCGTAAAGGTTGGCCTCCTTACAATGGGAGAGGCATCGAATGGCAAGTGTGCGCAGGTTGCTCTCGCTGTGATCCAGAAATTCAGAGAAGAATTCCTGATGCTGATCCGGCTGCATTTCCTTGCAACCCAAGGCAATGAGCCCTGCCTGAAATGTCTCCATTTCCTTGGCGGTTGAGAGCGCCTTGCGCAGTGCTTGTCCCAGCTCGGGGGCTTGGATCAGCAGGGTGATTACGCGGGCGGCTGTGAATGTCGCGCGTTCACGATTTGTTGCCATCATTTGGCTGAGTGAGCTCACGATATCCTCATGTTTATGGTTTCCAATTGCAGATATAATGGAGGGGAATACGGGATGCTCAGTCTCAAGGGTTTCGAGGAGGTTGAGATAAATCGGGATGAGCTTGGGTTCGGGAATGTCCGCAAGAAATCTCACAATGGCTCCCGCTTGTCCCTGGTTTTTAAACGGATCCCCAATCAGTGTGATGAAGCGCTCAAGGGCTTCATCAGTTCCGGTGAAGGCTAGGGCGCGAAGGGTCAGTGGCAGCAGGGCGGGTGTCGGTGCCCGTGTTGGTTGATCAATGGTGAGCCAGGCGGCGGCACGCTCTATTTTGGCGTAAGTGGCAATTGCCTGGTATTGAACAACTGCATCAGTGTCTGATATCAAGCGTTTTGCGAGGTCCCTTGCCGCATGGTCATTATAGTTTTCCAGTGCTTCGCAGGCAGCAGCACGCTGAATACTTTCATTAGCTGAAGAAAACTCCACCAACAGGGGAGGGGGGGTCTTTTGTGTATCGATTTTACACAGGGCGATCAGAGCCCTGCCCCTAATCCAAGGGGTTTCGGATTGGTCTTCAGCGATTGACCTGATAGGGGGCAGAGCGGATTTTACCTGGTTTTGCGCAAGGTAGTGAAGTGCATCAGTACGCAGAATCCAGTCATTCTGATCAAGCTGACTGATATACCTACCTGCTGCTGGAGGTGAGCCAGCAATTGAATATGCAGCTAAAAGCAGATTCAGAAGGGAGGCCGCTAATTTTGCCTTCACCGGGTGCTGATTACTTTAGCGTTGATAGATTGGCAGATACCGATAAGGCACGCCGAGAATGAGGATGGAGAGGGAAGTGACATAGGCTGTGAAATGTGCTCCGTTCCAGCTGCCATCCTCTTTCTGTGTGGAGAGGATTGTCGCGGAGATTTTGGGATACCAGAGGTGAAAATCAGCATCGCCGGATTGGTACATGGATTGCATGGCATAGTAATGAGAATAGTGGAAGCGACTGAATCCCTTACCAAATTTCACATTTTCCGGATAGGCTTTAAGGAAGGCAATGCCGCGTTGGGTTTGTTTCAGGTTTCGCTGACCGCACATGATCAGTGACATGACTCCCGCTGCGGTCCTTGCAAATCCGGGTTCACCACCGCCGGGTTGGTATTTGAAGCCACCGCTGGTTTCATCCTGGCAGGAGAGGACGTAGTCTTTTGCCTTGTCGATAGTGGTCTGGGGCACGGAAATGCCCGCTTCACTTGCGGATTCCAGAGCGACAAGCTGCATGACAGTCATTGACAGGTCGGCATCACGAGGCTCGGGGTTGTAACGCCAACCACCTTCCCTGTTTTGTGAACGCAGGATGATGTCTACCGCAGCGCGAAGGGCTGATCCGATCCGTGGGTTTTTGCTTTGTCCCCAAGCCTCGGAGAGAGCCAGAACAGCCAAGCCATGCTCATACATCCCTGCATGGTTGCGGGGGGTGCCAATGAAACCGCGCTGGGATTTACCCAGATTGAGCAGGTAATCAATGGCAAGGTTCATGTGGCGTCCATAAACTCCTCTACCGGGTACATTTCCAGGCAACATGAAAGCCATCAGGCTTAAGGAGGTTTCAGCAACCCGGTTTTGGTTCCCTCCCCAGCTACCATCGGCATTCTGAACACCTTTTTTAGCCAGACTGGCGAGGCCATTGTTGATAGCGGTTACAACCGGTTCAGTGAGCCTTGCGACGCCGACGCTTTGAGCTGGCTTGTCTTGAGCCAAGCTTGTGCTGCAAAGGACTGCTAAGCCGGTAATACAGGTAGTAAGGAAATTAATTGATCTTGTCATTTTTACTCCGCGAGTGCTTCGAAATAGTTGGCAACCTGCTTACGGAATTCAAGAGGTAGCTTTTGGATGTATTTCTGGTCAACGGCTGCACGGTTGCGTTTCGCGCGTGTGTTGCGAGCCTGACCAGTGCGGGTGACTTTATCGCCACGGGCAACTGTTGATGAGGTTCCGCCGGCATCACTTTCCTCGTTGTCTCCAGGATCACCTTTGCCTGTGCCGCCCTGACCTGATCCTTTACCGGAGCCCTGTCCTGATCCCTGTCCTGCACCTGCACCTGCACCTGCACCAGCACCAGCACCAGCACCTGCACCAGCACCAGCACCTGCACCTGCACCTGCACCTGCACCAGCACCAGCACCTGCACCTGCACCTGCACCTGCACCAGCACCAGCCCCTGCACCTGCACCTGCACCTGCACCTCCATCGTCACCGAAGC
>JAAESJ010000640.1 GCA_024229495.1 Verrucomicrobiaceae bacterium
CCCTTATTCTTTGTGCGCGTTGGCTTTTTCTTGCCATTAGCATATTCAGCCTTAATCTTCTTCTGAACGCTTGCCGGTGCTTTCGCATAGTTGGCTTTATCCACACGAGAGATTTTATTTAACTCAGCCTTGCGCTTACCCTTTGACTCATTAGCGCGAGACTTAACGGACTGACCGCCCTTGCTGGTTGATTTGAGTCGTTTCTTTGGTTGCTTAGCCATTTAAACCACCTTACTTAGTGCAAACAACGATTACATCAACATCTGCACCATCGTTTGTAATGGTCGTGTTGTTCGCGTCCGTCATGGCAATTGTTACATCTGCCGTAATGTCGGTGAAAGGCGAGGCGTCTTCGTAAACCTTCACGTTTCCAAGGAATTGATTATTCAATGCGTGATTGAATACGATACCCGTGCCGCTTGTTAGCGTAGTGCTTGCAAACGCCTTGCGCTCATCATGAATGCCTTGCAACTTATCGTCGATGTCATCCAGCACGGATTGAGCATCAGTGCCGGTAAGTTGCGTAAACGATGAATCATCTACCACGACATCGGAGGCGCTATCAGATGAACTTGATGTAACTTGCCAATCCTGAACGTCAGTACCCGGTACTGGGTTTGATGTGTTGAGCAACTGATATACACGGCCTGAGTTAGTGCCGGTCAGGACGGATACGCGAGACAGAGGTTTTAATTCTGATTGAGTGTCAGCATCGAGGGCAAAACCCCATGCACCAGTGGATGCAACACGAATACCATTCTCTGATGCGGTTGTCTGCCCGAGAACTAAAACGCGATCCCCTGCTGTTGGCGTGTAAGATCCAATGGCGGTTAATCCATTGTTAGCAAGGTC
>JAAESJ010000641.1 GCA_024229495.1 Verrucomicrobiaceae bacterium
GAGATGGTCGACCTGATGCAATACCTCACCTCACTGGGGAAAAGCAGGCCCTGATTGAACCTGTCACCCTTAAAGCGGCGCACTGCGTCCGCTCTTCTTGAACTCCTCAAGCTTGCCTTTAAGCTCGCGGACGATTTCCGGGTTCTTGAAGTAGAGGTTGGTGGTCTCGCCGGGATCACTTTGCAGATTGTAGAGTTGCCCCGGGGCATCGGGAGCCTTCTCCGCCAGTGCATACTGCTTCATTCCCCAGGTGCCCGCATGATTGTAGTTATTGCCTCCTCCTGATCCCTTGTGGTCGAGATATTTCCAGGGACCGCGGCGAATGGCCAGCGCCAAGCTGATGGTCTGGTGCAGGGTGTATCGGCGAATCGGCTTCCCTTTATCCTCCCCAAGCAGGGCCGGCAGCATATTGACACTGTCCTCGGCATCCTTCGCCGCAATTTTCGCCCCAGTCAGCGCTGCACAGGTAGCCATCAAGTCGGTCAGGCACAGGGTCTGGTCACTGCTTGAGTTGGCCTTGATGCGCCCCGGCCAGCGGGCAATGAAAGGCACACGGTGTCCCCCCTCCCATTGATCACGCTTGACCCCGCGCCAGGGACGCGCCCCGTCGTGCTTGTGGTCATGGCGCATGGCCAGCACCGTAGGCACCTCCGGGCCGTTGTCACTGGTGAAGATCACCAGCGTGTTGTCGGCGAACTTGTGTCGCTCAAGTGCCTTGAGCAGCTCACCCACCACGTGGTCGAGTTGAAAGATAAAATCCCCGTGTGGCCCTGCCTTGGTCTTGCCCTTGAAGGCATCAGCCGGAAAGGATGGCAAGTGTGCAGCCTGGGTGGAGTGAAACAGGAAGAAGGGCTTCCTCTGCTTTTTCTTCGCATGCGCATCAAGGAAATCGAGGCTCTTCTCCAGGAACTGCAGGTCAATTTCCTCCATCGAGTAACCCGGGGCAATCATTCCCGGCCGGTTGTCACGCGAGTAGGCATGCTTGGGTAGCGGGCCCCGGTCAATGATCCCGGTAGGCGGCACCGGAATGCGGTCACCGTCAATGAAGGCATAGAGCCAATCAGTGGTCGGGCAGCAGACACTGCCGAAGAAATGGTCAAAGCCGCGATGAATGGGGGCATCGGGAATGGCGCGCGAGTAGTCAATACGACGCACTGCCTCGAGCCCGTTCTTGTTGATCGCCTTGCCCTGCTTATCGAAGAAGGTCATGCCAACATGCCACTTACCGAAGAGTGCACTCTCATACCCCCTGCCCTGCAGCATGCCCCCAAGGGTCAGTCGCCCCTCCTCGATCATGCACGGCCCGCCGGCCCCGGTAAACACCCCGCGCATTCCGGTCCGGAAAGCCATACGACCGGTGAGCACCGAGTAACGCGTCGGCGTGCAAACCGTCGATGGACTGTGCGCGTCGGTGAAGCGCATTCCCTGCGATGCCAGGCGATCCAGATGCGGGGTCGGAATCTTCGACTCAGGGTTGTAGCAACCGACATCGCCATATCCCAGGTCATCGGCAAGGATAAAGAGGATATTGGGCAACTCCTCCTCCCCGCGCAGGGACATGAAGGGTGCAATGAAAAGGAAAAGGGGGTAAATGAGCTGCTTCATCAGGGTTTCCAGAGGATTAGTGATGATTTATTAAGGCCTGATGTAAGTGCACTTGGCAATTATATTCCCTTGAAGGAATATTCCTTTTCGGGTATATTCCTTGCCATGAATTCCGATGAACTCTGCCAGGTATACCGTTGCCTGTGCGACGTGACACGCCTGAGAATCCTCAACCTCCTCGGCGAGGATGCCCTCTGTGTATGCCAC
>JAAESJ010000642.1 GCA_024229495.1 Verrucomicrobiaceae bacterium
ATCATGCCCTCCTCAGCCGCTTTTTCAATCACCTGCTGGGTCTTGCGGCTCTGCCGGTAAAGAACCTCTCCGGGGCTTACCAGTTTGTTCCAGTGCTTCTGGAAGACAAGGGCTGTTTCCTTCTTCTTGGCAAGGCACTTGGGTATTGCGTGAACCCTCAAGATCTCAAACCTCCTCTTTCTCTGAAGGGTCTTCAGGATGATGAAGTCCGATATAAACCTTGGTAGAATCTTCTCAACCCAGGTTCCCTGAAACCTGCTGACATCATACTCGAAGTCCGCACCTCTCTCTATCAAGTAGCGTGCGTCTTTCAATGGACCAAAGACCTCGGCAAGGGAGCGCGCCAGAAGTCCCGAGGTTTCCTCGTCGGCCTGTTCCAGGAAAACCCTGATGTAACCCCCGTTCCTCTCAGTGACACGCATCTGTTGCACGAGTTCATCCACATGGTGCTCATCACTGATGATTCCGACCTCAACCAGAGACCGGATAATTGCCATGGCGATAGCCTGAGTAAGGGTAGTCTTTGTCCACCCGACTGAGCCCGGCCTGCCGGGGGGAAACCCCTCATTGTTACCGGCCTTGGCTGCCTTGATCTCAACGGCCTTGATCGGTTCCGGGTGGTAGGGTAAGCCCACCTTCCACAACCCGTAGAAGTGGGAACGTTCACCCACGCGCTTGAGCATGTCACTGTTCAGGTTCACCATATTCTTCTCGACCGCGTCAATACGCATGCCCATGAAGGAGGCATGTACATGCCCGACTCCCTTCTCGATGGCCCCATCGTCAGTGACCCCATAAAGCTTCTTATGCTTGGCACAGAACCGCTTGTAGTCATCCATGCCCTTGGTGAACTCCGGCGCAATGCAGACCACGTCCCAGTTATTGGCGATTTTCCTGGGCACCTCCGAATCCAGCCGGAAAGAACGGCCACGAAGCTGGTTCACCGACATGGATGTGGTGACTGAGGTCAGGTCAATGAGGACATTGATCTTGTTGGCATCCCAGCCCTCTCCGAGAAGCCCGCGTGTGCCCACGAGGCAACGTGTAATGCCGCGCTGGAAAAGCTCGGTAAACATCGCGACATACACCCTCGGGCACCAGTCCTTGCCCCTACCGACAAGGACATGAAACCCGGCGTCCTCCTGCCACTGGAAGCTCACCTGCTTCTGGTTTTCCTCCAGCCACTTGAGCGCCTCGGATTCAATGACCGGCTTCAGGTCATCATCCACGAGGACGGTCGATCCGGTCAGAAGGACCGGGTCCAGGTCGTCAGTCTCCTCACTGGTGAGCAACTCACGAAAAGCCGCTATGGCGCCACCGGATTCCTTATCGAGGAGGTGGCTGATCTCACTGGAAACCGCAGAGGTTTTCTCATAATCACAGATCACGACCGCCCTGATGGAATCTCCAAGGGCCTCTTGTTCCTGCTTCAGGAT
>JAAESJ010000643.1 GCA_024229495.1 Verrucomicrobiaceae bacterium
CGTCGATTTTGTTGTCGATTTGCTCGCATTCGTCCTTACGGAGATTCACCGGGGCGTGATTTAGCTCTCCAAAGAAGGGCCAACCGGTGGCGAGGATGGATTCGTTGGCACCCGTTTCAGGATGCAGTCGCGGGTTTTCCAGCAGGTCGCCTGCGAGATGTTCTGTGACCAAGGTATCGTAGGGCAGATCCGCATTGAACGCACGCACCAGGTAGTCGCGATACCGGTAGGCATTGGGCAGGATTTCATCCCCCTCATGTCCGCGCGATTCCGCATAGCGCACAAGGTCCATCCAATGACGTGCCCAGCGCTCCCCGTAGTGAGGAGAATCCAGCAGGGCGCGGACAAGGTTACGTTTGCGATTCCCGGACGTGTCGTCGAGGAAGGTCTGGATGTCCTCCGGCTTCGGCGGCAAACCGGTGATGGCAAAGTATACGCGCCGTATCCACACCCGGTCATTGGCCGACCCAGCGGGTTTCAGTTTCTCAGCTTCCAGCTTCCGGAGCACAAAGCGATCAACCGCATCCGTAGGCCAGTTCGAGTCCTTTACCTTGGGCGGCTCAACCTGCCGGGGCGATTGCCAGATCCAGGGTAAGCGGTCGCGGAACTCCTCGAAGTCGGCCTGCTCGGTCAGGTCCGCTTTGGGAGCGGCGATCCCATGGCATGCCAGTAGTAAGAACAAAAAAGGGCTTAAATTTTTAGAGTTCATTTAACGATCACGATGACCGGGATCAGGCTGCCTGTGAGGAGTCTTTTATTACAATGAATATCCCATTGAAAACGGGTGTATTTTCCCATTAAGATTACCTTACCTGCTGTTAATCAACAGTTTTTATCATGAAAAAATTTATCCTGGAACCAACCATAACCAAGCTGATTCTTGCTGTCACACTCCTGCCCTTTTTTCTGAATGTTTCCGCGGCGGGTGCCGAGGTACCGATAAAATACCGGATGCCGGCCCTGATGATGGTGACCTGGGCTGAGTGGCCTGAGGAACCCGAGCAGCAGGACGTGATGGCCCAATTCATCCGCTCGCAGGGTTTCAACAGTGTCGAGGTGGAGGCGGATAAACTGGAGATGTGCCGGCGTAACGGGCTCTACGCGCGGCTGGGTGATGGTGATATCAATAACTTGCTGAAAACCGCGGCCGGCCTCAAGGACGACAAGTCCGTGTTCGCTTACTTTATATCCGATCGCCGCCGCCGGAACTCGTTCCCGGGGTTTGCCCAGATCGCCCGGGCCTTTGAGAAAGTCGATCCCAACCACCCGACGATGTTCATCAACCGGGCCAACTGGAATGAGTTCCATGACTTCACCGCGCAGGTGAAGCCGAAGCTGCTCGACTTTTATCATTACCACTGGGCGCGCTACCCGGAGAGGCGTTACATTTACTTGGCCACTTTCCGTGAACTGGGTATCAAGAACGGCATCCCGGTGATGAGGTGCGTTGGTGGAAATTCTCCACTCCCGCAACTGCGCCAGACATTCTACACCAGCCTTGCTTACGGCATCCAGGGCTTCCATTTTTGGCCGCCGTGGATGTTCAGCTATAACCGGGAAGGGGACAAGCCGATCCTGAAGGACGGAAAGATTGTCCCCAGGGTAAACGTGCCGACTCTGGCTGAGGTTGCCAGAGAGATAAAGCCACTCGGACCGGTATTGATCAACCTGCGTTCCACGGCGGTGTATCACACAAAGCCTGTGCACCCGGAGGCTCCCGGGGCGGCTTCATTCCCGGAAGATCACTGGTTGCAACTCTCCGGGGAACAGATGCTGGCGGGGTTTTTCAAGGGCGAGGATAACGGTGATTACCTGATGGTGGTCAATTGTGATGCCGGCAATGAACGTGAGACCACCCTCAGCATGAAAGCTCCGGTTACCCTGCTTGAGCGGATGGACAAGGAGACCGGGAAATGGCAGGCCGTTGAAGTCGGTCGCAAGGATGACCGCGCTGTTTTCAATCTCAAGCTCTCAGCCGGCAACGGAGAGCTTTTCAGGGTGAAGAGAGGAGGCCGGTAATCTTTCCTTCGATGAGTTTCCGGGCCAGGGAAATCACCTGGCCTCTTCAACACGGATCAGGAAGATTTGCCGGGTTTTATTCTCAGCGAGGCCCGGCACCAGGATCGCGTCATTGCTGCGGTTCCAGCGTGGTGCAGGATCAATGCGGATATCGCCGCTGTAGGATCCCTTGTTCAGCCCCTTGCTGCGGCCAAAGGCACGGTCATTCCTGCGGTAAACTGCGTAGTGGTTTTTATCTCCCCTCTTGTAGCCGTTGACGAACATCCGGCCATCCGGTGAGAGTGAGATATCGCCCTCAGGGTTGGGGAATAATTCAGGGGAACCGATTTTTCCCACGATCTTCTTTTTGTCCACGTCATAGAGGACCTGGTCTCTGCCTTTTCTGCCGATCAGCACATTTCCCAGGTCCCACTCGGGATGGCCGCCGATATGCCTTTGGTGCAGGGTTAAGCCGGAACCGTCAGTGTGGATAGAGCAGGGGATATTGATTTTCTCACCTTTGCTTCCGCTCCAGCCTCCACGGGCAAAGAAGTAGAGCCGTGTGCCCGATCGATTGAGAAGCGTGTGGTTGATGAACAGGCCGCTGTGATTCAATTTGGGATTTTCCTTCAGGAGCAGTTCATGGAGATCCTTATAGGAGACCAGTAGTTTTTTTTCACCGGTCTTGATGTCCACCCTGAAGATCCCGTCATTGGCCGGTGCAGTTTCCCCCTTGGACCAGTCAAGGGCATCCGGGTAACCGGTTACCATCCTCAGGCGCGCCAGTCGGCCATAATTAAGGCCCATGAAGAAGGTGCCATCAGCACTGACGCCGCCATTGCCAATGGGGGTGTCCCTGAAGCGGTATTCACGCAGGCGTTTTTTATTTTTAAGGTCATAGAGCACGGTGAACACCCTGCCGGTTTCAGGGTCGCGGTCATTGAAGAAGAACTGCGATGCAGCCTGCTTGGGATGCCAGTAGAACATGGTGCCCTGCTGTGGGTTCCAGCCGCGGGTTTTATCCACTTCGATGACCCGGTTATCCTGTTGTGTGTCGATCACGCAAACAGTTGCTGCCTCATCGGGCAGGGGCATACGGTCGATCCGGTCAATTTGCAGGCAGAGAATATAACGACCACCGGCATTCCACGGGATGGTCTGGCACTGGCCGATGTAGCCGAAGAAATGGTGACGGGAACCTGCCGTTAACTGCTCGACTTTCAGTGTCAGGGCGGGAGGCTGGGCCCCGGCATGTATATCAGCACAGGAAACAACAGAGAGGGTTGTTATTGCAGAGATGAATGTCCTCATGGGCTAAATTTTACGCGTAATATGTTGCCCTCATACCTACCATCCCCCAGGTGCAGGTTGCAAAGATATTCGGGGGGAGCATTACTCCTCAGCTTCCAGATACCGGGTAGAACACCCACTGGCCCTGCTCGTGCCGCCACTCCCAAAAACACGTTGCCTCTGGCTGAGTCGGGGGGTTGATTTTTTACACCTAATAGTTACCCTTAGCTTTATGCGGATTCTCATCTTGTTAAGCTTCACTTTGGCAACCGGATCACTGGTTCTGGGTTCAGAGAACATCAAAACCCCCGCTATTGCATTGAGTTCGGTTGAGTCTGCTTCAAAGGCAGCCATTTTCCATCCTGATTCGGATCATCTCTGGAACCAGCTGCACGCAGCCCTCTTCGTGCGCGTGGATCACGCCGGTCAGCAATACGGGAGTGATGCTGTGGATCCACTTTTGTGGCCGGGCACTTCCGTTTTCTTGCTTCAAGGAAAGAGTCACACCCAAGCCATCAGGTTGCTTGATCAATTTATTGCCAAGGAGGGCGCAAAACTAATCAAGGACCCAGTCAAGCGCGCAGTGATGCAACATGATCTCTGGGCCGTTTTTGATTGGACCGCCAACACCTTCAATCCCCTGCCTTTTGGCGGCAAGGTTGACCCCAAGAAACATGCCGCGGTCAAACTGACCAACGCTCGCAGGGCATTGCGCCAAAGGCTGGCCAAGGCTATTACAAGTCTCGCCCTCAATAAAAGAGAGATTGCTTCCCTGCCCAATAATTATGCAAGGGCGATTACGGCCAAGATATTCAATACCCGATTTGATGAGAAGAACCCGCACCGCCCCCTGCTCCCCACTGATCTTCTCAAGCCCGATGGCTCATGGGTCTGTGTGCGTGGAGCCTTGAATGGACCCAGTGCCCCGGTGCATATGCAGTATTACCGCGGTCGCTCCCCTTTCCTTGTGTTCCTGAAATTACCCGGGAGACGAGATGTCACGCTGGATTATCTCGCCCGGTTAAACAAACATTCCAGGAAAGCTCTGCAACCCGAGGATTGGGACAAGAACCTGCCTCTCTTCCCTGCAGGAACAGCCGTGGCCTTGGTTCGGCAGATGACGGTAATCAATCAGGCAGGGGAAATGGTGTCCACGCCACTGGTGCAATCGGTCCAGTTGCGGGTATACCGGAAAGTCGGCCAAAAAATCACCGATCACAAAACCAGCCAGGCGGTTTTCAAGTTTACCCTGAATCGACACGACCTGTTCGCCAATAAGACCGGCGGGCTCAAGCCGGTTGCACTGGAAAAACGCACCGGGTTGTCGCTTGTCTACAACGAGGATTATTTTGAATCCGACCGGCATGCATCGCGTGATACAGTCATGCAATCTTGCATCAACTGTCATTCGTGCGGTGGAGCCACCGTCAAGAGTATCTTCAGCTTCAAGCAGGATGACTGGGTGCGTGCGGCTCACTCAATAAATCCCAACGCGCTACGACTCACTCCAACGGATATCGGTGTGGAACAAAAACGTGCCATCAGTTGGAAATTCCAACGACACGACTGGGGGCTGCTACAAGGCTGGCTCGAAACTCAGGCACAGTGATCCTTGTGGGGTGCCTGTAGTTCACTGCGCGACTTTCAGTGCAGGGCGGGAGGCTGGTCCTCGACCCGGGCATCTTGTTCCTTGAAGAAGGAGATGAGTTTCTATTCGCCTGCGCACAAAGGCGCGCATGCAACGAGCAATACGATAGTCCAAACCCATGGGAAAACCTTCATGGATTTGCGTTCTTCAGCTTTCCAGTCCACGGATGGATGACTTGGTGCTGCTGCCAAATTTTTCGATTTCCACGCCCATGCGCTGGGCAAGCGGGACGAAGAGGTTGGCGAAGGGGGTGTTGTTGTCCTTATCATGGGCAACATGATGACCGTGCTTGTAGCCACCGCCGGCAAGCAGGATGGGCAGGTTGTTCCAGCTGTGTGAAGAGGCATTTCCGAGGTTGGAACCGAACAGGATGGCGGTCTGGTCGAGCAAATGTCCACCGGCCTCCTTGACGTTCTTAAGCTTGGTAAGGAATTCGCTGAACACTTCAAACTCAGCGGCCTCGATTCGTGCCAACTCTTCGATCTTATCCTCGTCGCGACCGTGGTGGGAGAGCATGTGCCAGTCGGTGTGCACGCCGGGGATGTTGTTGGGTATTGCATTCATGCTGCCGAGGGAGAAGGTGATTACACGGGTAGAATCCGTTTGGAGTGCCAGCAGGATAAGGTCATACAATAGGCGTTGCTTTGCGAGGATGTCGGTACGATCGGCGACCTCCCGGGGTTCTTTCTGGTCGACTGCGGGCTTGGGGTGCCTGGCCCATTGCTTATTCTGCCGCAGACGCACCTCAAGTTCGCGCACGGAGGTAAAGTATTCGTCGAGTTTTTCGCGGTCGCGCGCGCCAAGTGTGACATTAAGCGCCTTGGCATCACCCAGCACCGTGTCGAGAATGCTGCGGCCGCGATCAAGATTTTTCATTTCTTCAGCAACTTCTTTTTCATTACCATTTACAAACATCTGACGGAAGAGCTTTGCAGGATGACTTTGGGAGGGGATTCGTACGCCGTTGGCGGTCCAGGAAAGCGATTTGCTGTTAGTGCCAATGGAGAGTGAGGGAAACCGCGTAGCTGCGCCGATATGCTTGGCCATCAACTGATCGAGAGAGATGGTGTTCTTGAACCCGGCCAACCCCGGGTGCGGTGCGCTGGTGAGCCAGGTGAGTTCGCTGGTGTGGCCGCTGGCACCGTTGGAATTCGGATGTGACAGACCTGAGAACACCGTAAAATCCTTCCGATGCTCCTCGAGTTTCTGCAAGTAGAGAGGAGCCTGGTAACCCGCCCCGGTTTCGGTTGGAATGACGTTGGGCGCGTGAAAACCGAGTCCGGCATTCATCGCTACAAATCGCTTGGGCGCGACAGGCCCCGCAGCGAAGGCGGGTGTCATTGCGCCTAGAAACGGTAAAGCCACGGTGGCGCCGGAGCCCTTGAGAAAGGTGCGGCGTTTCAGTGAGGTTTTGGTGGTGATGTAGCTCATGTTACTTGTTGAGGAAAATGTCGGATTGGATGATACGATGAAGCAGGTCGCGAAGGCGATGTTTGTTTTTAGCGGTGTCAGCGACAATGCGGTCGAGCTCTGCGCGGTCCGAGAAGCCCAGCTCGCGGCCGGTGGCAAAGGTGAGCAGCTTGCCGGCGAAGGCGCGGGCGAGGCGGTCGTCGTGCGTGGCGAGATAATCGCGGTAGGCGCGGAAATCCTGATAGCTGCTGCCATCGGGAAACTTTCCTGAGCTATTCACTTCTGGCCCGAGCCGATACACTACCTTGCGGCCGCGGACGACGGCCTTGACCTTTTCGCCGCCCTTACTGCGGTTGCGGAAACGGTCGCGTTGCAAGCCGGTGACGTCGAAGCTCTCCAGGGCGAACCCGAGGGGATCGATTTGGTTGTGGCAGGAGGCGCAGCTGGCGACATCGCGGTGTTTTTCCAATAGCTCACGCAAGGAGGATGCACCGCGGATGTCCGGCTCTACGCCGGGGATGTTTGGTGGTGGTGGCGTGGGGGTGATGCCAAGGATGCGCTCCATGACATAAACGCCGCGTATGACAGGTGAGGTGGCCGAGCCGTTTGCTGAAACCTTCATCACGCTACCCTGGCTGAGGAATCCGCCGCGCCAACTATTCGCGGGTAATTTTACTTTTCGGAACTGCGTCCCGGTTACCCCGGCAATGCCATAGTGCTCGGCCATGCGGTCATTAATCATGGCAAAATTGCTTTTCACGATGTTGGCGGCAGGGTGATTACCGGCGATTAACTCGCGCAAGAAAGCCTCCGTCTCGCGTGGCATGGAGAAGCGCAGATAGGGCTCAAATTCCGGGTAAAGGGTGCGGTCGGGAACAGTAAAATCCATTTCGCGCAGATTGAGCCAGGCCTCAGTGAAATCGGTGATGAAACGCGCGAAGCGTTTGTCTTTGAGCAACCGCTCGGTTTGCGCGTGGAGATTGGCGCGCAGTTTTCCGGCACGGGCAAGGCTTAGCAACCCGGCATCCGGTGCTGTGCGCGTGAGAAAATAGGAGAGGCGACTGGCGAGTGCATGGTCATCAAGCGCTCCGGCCGGTTCGCGCAGGAAAAGGAAATGCGGTGAACTCATTACCGCCGTGGCTGCCGTGCGCAGTGCGGACTCGAAGGCTTCGCCTTTGGCGCGTTCGGCCTCAAAGAGTTTCACGTAGGGGAGCACTTCGTGTGGACCCACCGGGCGGCGAAAGGCGGCATTCGCCAAACGGCCGAGTGCCTGTTCGGAATCGGTCTTTTCATTGACTGATTTGATTTCGAACTGTGGTTTGTACTTCGACTTATTGCGCTCATTCGGGTTGCGAGGCTCAACCTCCACACGCTTCAGCCCGTTCATCAGAAGATTGTGGCCACGCGTTGGAAATTCACCCACCAGGGGCCCCTCAACTTCCACAGAGTGAATAGCTAACCCCGGGCCCTTATACTCTTTTGCGTGAATTTTCTTCGGGCGTCTCCTTCCTAGGTCTGGGTCCGAAATGCCGTAGGGCTCGATTTGGATCATGTAACCGTCTCCCATGAAGGTCGTCAGTTCCACGAGATGCGTTTTGCCGGGAGCTCCGGGTGGAAAGGAAAAGTATCCGAAGATAGGCTTTTCGGCTCCACTCTTGAAGGTTGTCGCGCCTACAGAAAATGTGATCGGGGTCTCAGACTGGTAGGCGAAGCCGCGCACCTTGACCCGGTAGAATCCTTCACCACGCGTGTTCGCCGTTCGAATCATGCCTGTTGGGTACCCATACGGGGAAAATCGCACCACTGAGCCGTCTTCAAGCTTGAGCCGGTTGTCGCCCAAATACCGGTCCATTTTTTCGTCGTCCGTATACCGCCCTACGCGTTTCTGCGGTTTGGGAGCATCGGTGAACTTGGCGATCGCCGTATCCAGGACCGTGCCAGCGGCTTTGAGATACATCTGCATATGCTGCATCGAAACGCCCAGTGCGTGCCCGATGTTATCAAACTCATGTGATCGTCCGTCCTCCGGAAGCATGTCTTCCAGTTTCAGGGACGTTCCGAACATGTCGTTCATCGTGTTCTCATATTCACGCCGATTGAGCCTCCGAAGCACGGTTCCCTTCTCATGTGCATGTTGGGTGACTAAGGCCTGTCCCAGGGTTTTTCGAACCAGGGCAATTTCCTCAGGAGTTGGTCGCTCCGTTACCTTTGCCGGAGGCATCTCACCCCTGTCCACCCGGTCAAAGATCTGCTCCCATTTGGCGAAGGTTGCCGCATCGCTCAGGTCATTACCCAACTTTTCCAGATCCAGTCCACCCTTGGATGCACCCTCTCCATGACAATCATAACAGTGAGTGGTTAGCACCGGTTGCAGCGCTAAGGCGAACGAATCGCCCTTTTTCCCGGCCGAGGCCGGTTGCCCTGCATGCCACAATCCAGTCACTGCTGTGATGATGAGAATGAGGCGTTGCATCTTGTAAGGATAGGGAGGTGGTCATCGACGTGCAAACCGGAAATTCATTACGGTGGTTGTGTGAGCCGGTGATTTCAAAAGCAGTGATAGCACTGAAGGAATTTCATTCCCTGACTTGCCGGATTTTGTGCGTAAGCTGTTGAAGTAGATTATCCTCAGTGCGAGGGTATCCGCACTGCATGATGAAGCGGCAGATATTTTTTTATTGGATCCCTGCACTGATGTGCTGGAATCCGTTGGGTGCGAAGCCGGTGGATGACAAGGTGTTCGCCGACCTTATTCAACCGGTCTTTCAGCAAAGCTGCGTGAAGTGCCATGGTCGGGACGGCAAGGTGAAGGGAAAGGTGAATCTGCTCAAGCTTGAGGGAGTCAAGGAGCTCGTCTCCGACCTTGAGCGGCTTGAGTCCATCATTGATGTGCTTGATGAGCATGAGATGCCCCCGGAGAAGGAACCTGATCTCAAGCCCGAGATACGCAATCAACTGGTGATGGAATTGCGCAGGATCCTCAATACCGGGGCTGCTTCCGGCAAGGGGTATGCGCCGACGCCTATCCGCAGGATGAACCGCTTTCAATATAACAATGCGGTCATGGATTTACTGAAGCTTAAGGTCGTGGTGTTTCCCCTGCCGGAGAAGATGATGCGGGACCGTTCCGGTTATTTCCGCCCTGAAACCGGCAAGATGCCCAAGGAAGTGGTGGTCAGCAGCCGCCAGCTCGGTAAGTCCGCACTCATTGAGCCGCGCCTTGCCGGCGTCGGGCCTTTCCCCCAGGATCTGCGTGCCGAGCACGGCTACGATAACCGCGGCGATCACCTGTCGCTCTCGCCCATGTTGATGGAGGCTTTTTTCAAGCTCGGTCGCCGCATCGTGCAGAGCCCGAACTTCGATAAGCGTTTCGTGGGGATTTGGCAGGAGTTTTTTGTCCCGCCCGGCAAGACGGCGCAACTGGATAAGGAGGTTCGCAGGCGCCTGGAGACTTTCCTTGGCAGGGCCTTCCGCAGGCCGGCGGAAAAGGATGTGTTGGATCGTTATGCCGGGCACGTGACCGTGCAGATCAAGGCCGGTAAGTCATTCACTGAGGCGATGAAGGAGGTGGTCTCGGCGGTCTTGGCTTCACCGCATTTCCTTTACCTCTACGACAAGCCTGCCGGCGCCGGGAAGATTGAGCCGCTCAACGGATATGAACTGGCGTCCCGCTTGTCTTTCTTTTTATGGGGGAGTATTCCCGATGATAAGCTGCTTGAGTTGGCGGGGAGAGGACAACTCAATGAGGCCAAGGTGCTTGAGGGGCAGGTAAAGCGAATGCTGCTGGACCGGAAACTCAAGCGCTTCTGTGACAGCTTCCCGTCCCAGTGGCTGCAACTTGAGCGAATCATCTCCTCGGTTCCTGATGAAAAAATTTACAAGGAATTCTACTATTCGCCTCCCAATTACCGCACCAGCATGGACATGATGATGGAGCCGCTGCTGCTCTTTGAGACGGTGCTGATCGAGGATCGCTCAATCCTTGAGTTCATTGACTCTGACTACACCTACAGGACGCCACGTCTGCGAAAGTGGCATGGGGAGCCGACCAAAGAGAGGCTTGGCGGGCCGATTACCCTGCACTTCAGGCGTCAGCCGGTTTCCGATAAGCGTCATGGAGGGATGATTACCAATGCCGCAGTAATGACAATGACCTCCGGCCCGAGCGAGACCAAGCCGATCACGCGCGGGGCGTGGATTGCAGGGGTGATCTTCAATGACCCGCCTGATCCTCCGCCGGCAGACGTGCCTCCGCTGCGCAAGGAGGAAGGGGAGACTGTCAAGACATTGACCTTGCGTGAGCGCTTTGCGTCACATCGCGAGCGTGCCGATTGCGCAGGCTGTCATGAACAGCTCGATCCCCTTGGTTTTGTGCTGGAGAATTTTGATCCTGTTGGGCGCTGGCGTGACCAGTATGAGAACGGGCGTGAGGTTGATTCCTCGGGAACGCTTTTCCGTAAATATGAGTTCAAGGACATCGTGGAGTTCAAGGAGGCGGTCCTTGCCGAGAAGGACAGGTTTACCAGGGCTTTTGCCGAGCACCTGCTGGCCTTTGCCCTTGGGCGTGAGGTCACTCCTGCGGACTCGCCTGCTCTGGATGCCGTGGTTGCGAGGGGCATTGCGGCGGATTACCGTCTCAAGGCATTGATTCACGGGGTGACGCAAAGTGGCCCGTTTGTCAGCAAGCCGATGGGTATTTCGCAAAAAACTGCCTCGTCCGGAGAGCCAAAACCTGTTATAAAGGGAGAGTAATGACAAAGACCTCGAGACGATCTTTTCTGCGCGGCATGGGTGGAAGCACCTTGGCGCTGCCATGGATGGAAAGTTTCGGCAAGGATTCCGGTATGGTGGAACCAGCTCGGCGTATTGCATGGTTTTATGTCCCTATCGGTGTTGTGCGCCGTGGTTTTTTTCCCGGTGAGGCGGAAGCGGGAATCCCGAAATTTACCGGCAGTCGCAAGCACATGGCGGAGGGTGTTGAGCAGGTTCCACTTGGAGTTAGGCCGCTTGAGTTGACGCCCACCATGAAGCCCCTTGAGAAGATGAGGGAGAAGGTCACGCTGATTACCGGCATGGACCGCACCTTTCAGCCGGGCACCGACGTGCACGCGCAATGCGCCTCGTGCTTCCTTACCAGTGCCAGTGCGTTCACGGTGACCCAGTCGGCTTATCCGCTTGCCCGCAGCCTTGACCACGTTGTCGCCGACGTTACCGGGGAAAATACACCGTTCCGCACCCTGGAATTTAGTTGCAACAGCCACAAGGATAACAAGGAGTCCATGTATTTTGACAATATCTCATGGTATGGAACCGGGCACGTGGCGCCATCCCTGCGTGACCCGCGCAAGGCTTACCGCCGCCTGTTTGGCACCAAGGAGATCAGTGCATACCGCAACATCACCGACCTTGTGCTGGATGATGCCCGTTCACTCAAGCGTCGCCTCGGCTACAGTGACCAGCAGAAATTCAAAGAGTATTTTGACTCCATTCGCACGATTGAGGAGCAAACGGAAAAACTCGAGAAGATGCGGAGTCAGCTGGCGAAGGCAAGGATCGATGAACCTCCGGAAGCACGTTTGCCACGTGGCGAATATATCCGCCTGATGGGAGACCTTATGGTGGTGGCTCTGCAGACCGGCCTGACCAATGTCGCAACCTTCATGGTTGGTCCCGAGCGCTGGGACACGCCGTATTTGTTTGAGAGCCTCTTTGAGAAGCCGCGCAGTCACCATGGGATGTCCCATAACCAGGGCAAATACATTGATGACTTGCTCAAGGTGGACCACTTCCACATGGAGCAGTTTGCCTATTTGCTGGATAAGATGGACAAGATCAGGGAAGCGAACGGAACTTCCCTCCTGGATAATACAATTTTCACCTACGGGTCCGGCCTGGGGGATGGTTCCACGCACCAATACGGAGCCTTGCCGATTATCGTTGCCGGGTCCGGAGGCGGCAGGCTGGCTACCGGTAAGCACATCAACCTTTCCCCCAACTCAGGCCCGGTGCCCAAAAAGGACGGGAAATACCTGAAGCTGGAGGGTGGCATACCACTGGCTAACCTCTGGTTAACCCAGGCGCAGGCCATGGGATTAAAGACAGAGCGTTTTGCCGACAGCACGGGCAACATCTCGCAATTGATTGCCTGAGGTGAGGCTTGAGCCCTGGAAAAGGGGGGTGCCCGGGTATTTTCACAAGGCGTATATTGTTTAGAAGAAAACCATGAAGAGAATATTGATATCCCTGTTGGCATTTTCCGCCGTAGTAACCCGGGCAGATCAGCAGCCGTTAAGGCCGAACGTCGTGATCATTTTTACCGATGATCAGGGATATGCGGACCTGGCCTGTTACGGTAACAAGAAAAACAAGACACCGAGGTTGGACCAACTGGCCAGGGAGGGCACCCGCTTTACTTCCTTTTACTCACAGACGGTGTGTGGTCCGTCACGATCGGCGCTACTGACTGGCCGGCAGCCAATTCGCAGTGGTGGCTGGGGAATGCCAGCTTCAGAGATTACGTGGGCTGAACTCATTGGCAAAGCCGGTTACCAGACTGCCTGCATCGGCAAGTGGGATGTCTCCAACCGCAAGCCGATCATTGAGCGCATGCCCAATGCCCAGGGATTTGATTATTACTTTGGGGCACTGGGCGCCAACGATAATGGTACGGTGCATTTTCACGAGAACAATGAGAAGGCCGGTAATACCCGTGACATGGGCAGCCTGACCCGGCTCTACACCGACAAGGCCATCGATTTTCTGGAGAACAAGAGGGACAAGAAAAAGCCCTTCATCCTCTACGTGGCTCATACCATGATGCACACCATCATTGATGCCTCGGACAAGTTTCGCGGCAAGTCCGCCGGCGGCTTGTATGGTGATGTGGTCGAGGAATTTGACCATGAAACCGGCCGTTTACTGGATACCCTTGATAAACTGAAGTTATCCGGGGATACGCTGGTGATTTACACCAGTGATAATGGTCCGTGGAACCAGGATAAGTATACCAAGCGCAAGAAAGGTCACCCGAAAGGATCTATCTTCTGGGGGGAAGCCGGCCCATTGCGCAATGGCAAGGGCTCACCGTACGAGGCCGGTTACCGTTTGCCCTGCATCGTGCGTTGGCCGGGCAAGGTGCCGGCAGGTCGCGTGAATGATGCGATCTTTGCCACCATCGATTTTATGCCCACCTTTGGGAACCTGTGCGGGTTTGAAGTGCCGAAAGACCGGCGCATTGACGGCATGGACCAGAGCGAGCTACTCCTGGGAAAACGTGAAACGGGCCGCGAATATTTTTACTTCAACCGCGCCGGCGTGCGCAAAGGCAAGTGGAAGTATCTTAAGGCAGACGCGCATTTCCACGGGTATGCGGTTGATGATAGTCGCAAGAAAGTCGATGAACTTTTTGATCTGGAAGCGGACCTTGGAGAGAGAACCAACCTCGCGGCCAAACATCCCAAGATCGTTGCCCAACTCAAGCAATTGATGGGGGAGATTTCCAAATGAAAATAACGATTAAGAGTCTCCGCACTTTTCTTGGGTGGTGTGTGGTGATTAATCTCGGGGTGCTATTGTATTGGTTCCTGGCGATTGTATTTGCCCGTGACTTCGTGTTTATGGTGCACACACGGTGGTTCACGATTTCTGAGGAGAGCTTTGATGCAATCCACTACACGATGATGACTTTCTACAAACTGGTGGTGATAATCTTTAACCTTGTGCCTTACCTCGTTCTGCGGTGGGTAAAATTTGAATAAGCGATGGCAGAGATTCTGGACAAAGGTATCGCGTGATTATTTCCGCTATAATATTCTCATGAAAAAGAGTATTTTTCTCCTGCTGTTGGTATTGATGGCCCAGGTTTCCCGGGCCGGAATTGAGTTCAAGAAAGGGGACAGGATCCTTTGTTACGGGAATGCATTCATGGAACGGTTGCAGGGGCATGGTCTTTTCGAGGCTAATCTGCAGTTGGCGCACCCGGAGAAGAACCTGGAACTTCGCAGCCTTGCCTGGACGGGGGATGAGGTGGGTTATCGCTTGCGACCTGAGCGTTACGTCAATCACCTGAAAAAGTTGCTCGAAAAGTGGCCGCCCAATGTCGTCATCCTCGGTTTCGGGGGTAATGAGTCCTTTGCCGGAGCAAGGGGAATTGCACGGTTTCGCAGTGATCTGGACGGCTATCTGGACGAGATGAAGCGTCGTCATCCAGGGGCTGCCATCATCGTCCTTTCCCCACTTGCCACCGAGGACCTCAAGCATCGCCATTATCCGGACCCGTCGAAACGGAATGCTGAAATCAAGGTCTATGTCGATATCATGCGTGAGGTTGCCACCCGGCGTGACGTGCGCTTTGTGGACTTGTTTTCTCCCAGTCTCGCTGCCTATGCAAAGCAGGAAGTTCCCCTAACCGACAATGGCATTCATCTCAATGCCACCGGGAACAAAGTCATTGCAAGATACCTTGCAAGGGAACTTCTCGGGCGCGAGACATATGCGAAGGTGGACTCGCCTCGTGCGGATGAGTTGGCAAGGGCCGTTGCCCGCAAGGCGGAACATGTGGCCGCCGTGGTGCGGCCCGTGAACACGGTCCTTTATTTTGGTGTGCGGGGTCGGGCCAAAGAATACAACGCCGAGATTCCCCGCTTTCATGCGGTGATTGAAAATGCCGATGCCCGCATCCATGCCATGGCAAAGGATGACTCTATCCGGTTTGATCCGAATCCCATTACCCTGCCTCCGCTGGTTAAGAGAGAACCGGCACAACTGCCTTCTCCTGATGAGATGCTGAGTTCATTCCGGGTGGCTGAGGGTTACGAGGTGAACCTCTTTGCCTCTGAGCAGGAGTTTCCCGAGTTGCGCAATCCCGAGCAGATTGCCTTTGATTCTCAGGGGCGCCTATGGGTGGTTACCATGCCGTCTTTCCCGGGCACCATTCCCGGCGACGTTCCCCATGACAAGGTCATCGTGTTGGAGGACACGGATCGTGACGGTCGCGCTGACAAGTCCACGGTATTTGCCGATCAATTGACGGTTCCCGACGGGCTGGCCTTCTATAAGGATGGCGTGATTATTTCCCACCAACCGCGGTTGGTGTTCATGAAGGATTCCAACGGGGATGGCAAGGCGGACATGCAAGAGGAAATTCTGCGCGGTATTGACGTCACGGATGCGCATCATGGCGGGATGATTGCCATGGGGCCGATGGGTCACGTGATGTTTTGCGACGGTGTGTTTCACCGATCCCAGATAGAGACCCCTTATGGGGTGACGCGGGGAGTGGATGCCACCACTTACCGGCTTGATTTGCGCAGGGGAAGCGTTGAGCGGGAATACCAGACGCTCACTCCAAACCCTTGGAAGGTCACCTGGGATCGCTGGGGGAATCTCTTCCAGATGTATGGTGACGGGTTTGTGCAGGACAGTCATGCAATTCCCTGGACCCCGTTCGGGGTTTATCATCCGTTCCGGCGCGCCATCAGCATCGCCTACGGCAAGGGGTCGGCTGCGTGTGTTATTTCCAGCCCAAACTTCCCCGATGAGTATCAGCAGGGAATGGCCTCGGCAGTCCTGTTGCGAAAGTGCTTTGTTTCGATCTCAAAACACAAGGCTGAAGGTGCTTATTTTAAGGCGGGCGGGCGATTGGATGTGCTTTCCTCACCAAGCGATATTTTCCGTCCCGTTGACATTGCCTTTGGCTTTGACGGCGCCATGTATATCTCGGATTTCTGCACGCGTATTATTGGTCATGCACAGAATTCGATGCGTGATCCACGCTGGGATCCCCAGACCGGGAGGATCTGGCGTGTTGTCCACAAGGGCAAGCCGGTCGTGAGGAATTGGCCTAGGATAGAGGGTGCGGATACCGGGCAGCTTCTGGACTTGCTCAAGCATCCACAGGATCTCATTCGCGACCATGCAAGGCGCAAATTGCGGCATACTCCCGGAGTGGTAGGGGCACTGGATGAATGGATGGAGGGGCAAAAGGATGAGCGTTCAATTCTTGAGGGTTTGTGGATTCTTCATGATCAGGGTGAGGTGCGGCAGGGATTACTGGAAAAGTTGCTGGCATCTGCTGACCACATGATTCGCGCTGCCGGAACTTACCTGATCCGGTTCCAGTCGGGAGGGTTGAAAATGCCGATAACCCTCTTGAAGAAGATGGCTGGGGACAAACATCCGAGGGTGCGCACCGAACTCATCCATACTGTTTCCTACCTGCAGCAGAAAGACCCTTCCTATGCTTCCTTGCTGGGCCAGGTAAATGTTGCCGATGATGGAGGATTGAAGACGATTCTCGGGGATGCCAGTTATGGTATTAATTCCGGAAAGGGACCCGAAATCCCGGTGTTGCAGAAGCCGGAGAACAGCAAGCTGGCACATTGGTTGCTCAGAGAAGGCGGGAAAGAGGAGCGTTACTTTGCCCTTGGTGGTAAGGCAGGTTCCTTCGGGACGATGCGCACATTTGTTCGATCCTCTGCAAAAAAACGGGCGGTGCTTTCGGTGCGCCACAGTTATGTGAAGGTTTTCCTTAACGGGGTCCCGGTTATTGCGTCGGCAAACTGGTGGAGCTCGGACTGGAATGTGCAGGTGGAACTGCAGGAAGGCATTAACCAGATTGAGGCAAGGTATGTCAAAGGAAGGGGAGCGGGGGGATATGCGCCTGTCTATTTGTTCAGTCCACTGGGGACAGGAATAGAGGGTCTGGAGAGGTTTGAGACCGGGGAGTTGTTGAGTTCAACTGCTGAAGAGTATGACCGGGTAAACGGGCTTGGTGAGGCTGCCGTTAAGATTACGGCAGTGCCTAATCAACTGGCTTTTTTCCCCGGAGAGTTTCGTGTCAAGGCCGGCAGCAAGTTGAAGGTTTCCTTTCATAATCCTGACCTGCAGATCCATAACCTGGTGATTGTCCGGCCGGGTTCCGGCGAGCAGGTTGGATTACTTGCCGATCGGATGGCTCAGGATCCCGATGCGATGAAGAAGGGGTTCGTGCCGGATTCTGAACAGGTTATTTGGTCCACTCCCTTGGTAGATGCCGGCGGAGAAGTTGAACAGGAGCTGATTGCTCCGGCAGAACCTGGTAATTATCCCTTTATTTGTACTTTCCCAGGCCATTGGCGAGTAATGAAGGGGGTCATGGTGGTTTATTGACTGGGCTGCGGGCACTGCTACATGGATTTCCCGGATTTTCTTTGTGGCTTTGCAGGAATATTTTTCCTGTTAGGATAAAGGAATGCTTCCAATGCGACGACTGATTCCTTTGGCCTGTGCTTTTGGTGCCCTTTTTGCCCAGCAAGGTAATGCCGGCATTATGGCCGGGGCGGCACAGAGGGATATCACGCCACCGGTTGGTCTTGAGATCCAGCATTACTTTCGTCACAGTGTTGGCACCCATGACCCGCTGTATGCGCGTTGCCTGTATTTGGAGGATGGCGAGAAGAATGCCGTGGCTATTGTGTCTCTCGACCTGATTATGGGCGGTTTTGAAGCCTGTGATTATATAAGGGAAAAAATCCTTCAGGAGACGGGAATCAAGCACTCGCTGATCGCCTTCAGTCATTCCCATTCTTCTGCCGCTCTTGGGGCACACAATCATACCAAGGTAAAGAATGACACCGACTCAAGGTGGAATAACCGGACAATTGAGATGATTGTAGAGGCGGTCAAGGAGGCGAAGCAGCGTGCAGAGCCGGTAACGTTGCGATCGGGACGGGCACAGGCCCAGGTCGGTTTCAACCGGCGTCTGGTTAACCCAAAGAACGGCAGCGTATACATGGGGGTTAACCGAAAGGGACCGGTGGTTCCGTGGGTGAATGTGCTGGTAGCTGACAGCATTAAGAGCAGTAAACCTATCGCTGTACTCTTCGAGCATGCCGCGCACCCGGTGATTGTCCCGCACACCAGTAAATTGACCAGTGCCGATTTTCCGGGTGCCGCAGTGAAGCGCATCCGCGGGGAACTGGGTAAAGATGTTATTGCCCTTTTTGGCCAGGGCTGTGCGGGAAACATCAACGGTTTCCCGTTACGCTCCACGCATGAGAAGGCGGAACATGCCGGGCATAACCTGGGGGAATCTGTGCTCAAGGCGATTGCCGGAAGCGTGCCCGTGAAATCGAATACATTGAGCATAAAACATGTCCGTTCCGAGATTCCCTCCCGCGCGCTTCCCAGTAGGGAGCAGTGGCAGAAGATGGCGGAAGCCAGTGCGAAAGATGGCGGGCGTATGCGTCAACTTAACCGGATGAAGCAGCTGATGGACCAAGGAAAGAAACCGCCTGCTCGCCGGTTTGATGCGTATGCGGTAATGGCCGGTAATGAATGGTGCCTGACCACCATGCCGCATGAGATGTTTTGCCAGTATGAACTCTGGATTGATAAGAATGCGCCCTTCAGGCACACCATGACCTTTGCCTTTACCAATGGTTACGAGGGCTACGTTGCAAATGATGCAGCCCTTAAAATGGGAGCCAAGGGCGGGTATGAGGCTGCCTCATTGCCGAACTGGGGGGGGCAGGTTTGGACGCGACACCTTGGCCCGCCTGCAGTCGGGTGCGAGAAGATTATCAAGGATACCCTGATGTCACTTTGGCCGAAGGATAAGGAGTCCGGGGATTCTGTTGATGCCTCGAGGTTCAAGCTGGAATACAAGAAGAAGGGGCCGCAAGGCGGCTCTCGGGAAATCAGTGCAACTGAGAATGAGGGCACGGTAATTTTTGACATTGCCGATGAATTTGGAATCGGTGGGGGCAGTATCAGCCTGCGTAAGGGAAAATGGCCTGCGGAGGTCATTGTCAGGATACACCTTGCGGGTCTTGAGGGATTCGAGGTCAAGGTGGGAGGCATGACGTTTTCGGGGGCTTACCATGGAGAGGGTGTTTCGCGTCCTAACAATTACCTGCCCACTCGGATGCTTGATACGGAGGGGAGTCCGCTCAGTGGGCGGTATCTGATCGAGGTTGTCAAAGGCGGGGGGTCGAGGCGGAGGGAAGGCTATTACGAGGTCGAGATCCCCCGGGAATCCTGCTTGGGAGATGCGAATAAAATGAATCTGAACTGGGTGGATTTCTACCGGAGGTAGCTTTGATCATGAACTTTTGCAGGCGCGATCCAAAGACTGGCCTTCAGCGGTTTCTGTTCGCAGCATTGCTGCTGCTGCTGCCACTGATGATGGTTTCTGCAGGGGAGAAGTCGCCGGCGGGTGGGCACTGGGCCTTTCGTCCTCCGGTGCGTCCCGGGTTGCCCGCGGTAAAGGTTCGCGGATCGGTGAACCCGGTGGATCGGTTTGTAATGGAGTGTCTCCAGCGAGAGGGGGGAGAGTTGGCGCCCCGGGCGCCTGACCATACGCTGGTGCGCAGGTTGAGCTTTGATTTGCGCGGGCTTCCGCCCACGCCTGAAGAGGTGCGTGAGTTTATCCGTGACCAGGATCCGCGAAGATGGAGCCGTTTGGTGGAGCGATTTCTCGCTTCACCGCATTTTGGTGAGCGTATGGCGCAGCAGTGGCTTGACCTTGCCCGGTATGGCGACACTTCCGGTTATGCGGCAGATCGTACGCGCGTGGTTTGGCCCTATCGCGACTGGGTGATCAGCGCATTCAATGAGAATATGCCCCATGATCGTTTCCTCGTGGAGCAGTTTGCCGGCGACATGTTGCCTAGTGCGACCCCTGAACAGCACCTTGCCACCGGATTTCACCGCAACGCGATGCAGGCAAAGGGCAATAATCCGCGCAAGGAGGAGTTCCGCATCAAGACTATCGTTGACCGGCTTAACGTGACAGGTCGTGCCGTGCTTGGCCTCACGCTCGAGTGTGCTGAGTGTCACGACCACAAGTATGACCCCATCAGCCAGCGTGAATACTACCAGTTGTTTGCGGTTTTCAACAATATTCCTCATCTGGGCCAGGGGTATGGCGTACACGGGCCGCACATGGATTATCACTATATCGACCTTGACCGACGGGTTGAATTCAAGGCCCTCGCCTCGGAACTGGAAGGCCTTGCCCGACCGGTTAGCTGGAGTGTTAATGATCCCCGGGTAAAGGCCTCCCAGATTGGCCAATGGCATACCGCTACGGTTGAGAAAGAACATGGTGACTTCAACCTGAAGGAGAATTTCACCATCCTTGCCACCATTAAGACCCGTGCTCCGGTTGGTAACATTGTGTCCAAGTATGACTGGCGGGGCAAACAGCGTGGCTATGTGTTTGGTGTCGGCGGGGAAGGCGAGGTCAGCGTTCCCAAGGGCCACCTTTTTGCCTGGGTGTCTGCAAGGAAGGATCCCTTTGATGGAGTGGAGATTCACAGCAGCAGGCCGGTTGCTGACGATCGTGAGCACCAGGTGGCCGTCATCTTTCAGGCGGGAAAATCCATCAGGCTCTTTATTGACGGGGTAGAGGATATTGCGGCCAAGGTGAAGGGAACTGTCCCCGGTGTGATTGCAAGTTCAGAGAGGTTTCTGGCCATTGGATCCGGTTACAGCAATTCGAGCAGTGCGGGTGCATACCGGTTTGAGGGTGTGTTGAAAGATGTCCGAATCTACCGGCAGGCATTGCAGGGTCCGAGAGTTTCCCCAAAGAGGAGGGATATTGAGCAGAGGATGAATGCAATCAGGGCGCGCACGGTCAGTGTTCCGGTCATGGTTGAAGATCCCAAGACCCGCAAGACGCATATCCTGTTGCGCGGTGATTTTAAACAAAAAGGAGAGGAGGTGAAAGCCGGGTTACCGGGCATTTTCCCGGCACTCCCAGACGGTGAGAAACTCACGCGGCTAAGTTTTGCCAATTGGCTGGTTTCTCCCGGGCATCCCCTTACGGCTCGGGTGGCTGTAAATTACCTGTGGCAGCATTTCTTCGGGATGGGCCTGGTGGCCACTGCGGGGGATTTCGGTGCTCAGGGAGCAAGACCCCTGCACCCGGAATTACTGGACTGGCTGGCGGATGAATTTGTGAGCAGTGGCTGGGATCGCAAGGCGCTGGTGCGTGTTATTGTTAACTCTCTTACTTATCGCCAGTCCTCTGTGGTGGTTGCCGACCGGAATTCCGGAGGCAGGTTTCCCGTGGGGATGTCGCGTCGTCGGCTTGCTGCTGAGCAGATTCGTGATCAGGCTCTGGTCGTTAGCGGCTTGTTTGTCCCCGTGGTTGGAGGCCCTCCTGTTTTTCCGCTGCAACCGAAAGGCTTCTATGAGGAGCGTGGGCAGAACGCCGCGGGAAATTCCAATTTCAACTGGTCAAATTCCAAGGGGGAGGACCGTTACCGAAAAACTCTCTACACTTACTGGAAGCGCATGGCCCTGCACCCGGCCCTTACCGCGCTGGATGCACCGCCAAGGCAGGTATGTATTACCCGTCGATCAATTACCAATACGCCACAGCAGGCGCTGGTAACGATGAATGATCCCGCCTTCCATGAGCTTGCGGTGGCATTTGCCGATCGCATTGTCTCCGGCGAGCAGGAGGGAGCTGCACCGGCAAGGATACGCTATGCATTCCAAGTTTGCCTGGGACGGGATCCGAACACCGGAGAACTTGAGCAGTTCATGGCATTCCTTGAGGAAAGCCCCGATCCACAAGCCGGCTGGATCTCGATTGCCACGGTCCTGCTTAACCTTGATGAAACCCTTACCAGAGAATGATTCATCCTGATCCTGCATCTATTACGCGGCGCTATTTTATCGGTCGCACGCCTCTTGCCCTGGGATCCCTTGCCCTTGGTTCAATGGCAGGTGAAGGAGGATCTGCGAAATTCCCGGCAAAGGATAAACTGGCGCCTTGGCAAACAATTCCTCCCCGTGCGAAGCGGGTAATTTACCTGTTCATGTCAGGTGGCCCGTCGCACGTGGATACCTTCGATCCCAAGCCACTCCTCGAGGCGGAACATGGCAACCCGATGCCCAAGGAGATCATCCGCAACCATGAGTTTGCCATGATCAAGAGCGCTTCGCCTCTGGTGCAGAAGTCTCCGTGGAAGTTCCGAAAGCACGGGCAGAGTGGCACTGAGGTTTCTGATCTTTTCCCCAATACGGCGCGGGTCATTGATGATATTGCCGTGATTCGTTCCCTGCATACCGATTCATTCAATCATGACCCGGCGGTGATGTTCATGAACACGGGAAGTGTCAGGTTTGGCCGACCGGCGATGGGTGCCTGGGCCTCTTATGGGCTAGGGACAGAGAACAGTGACTTGCCCGCTTTCGTGGTGTTGGCGTCAGGAAAGAATATCCAGCCTCTGCTCGACAGTTACTGGGGGCCGGGTTTCCTGCCTTCAAGGCACCAGGGGATTCAGTTTCGCTCCAGTGGCGATCCTATCCTGTATGTGAAGAATCCCGGGGGTGTTTCACGCAGTGAGCGGCGCCGTCAGCTTGACCTTCTTGGCTGGATGAATGCTCATCATCATGATGTGGTTGGGGATCCGGAGATTGTTAGCCGGATTGCCCAGTATGAGTTGGCCTACCGGATGCAGGTGTCTGTCCCGGAATTAACTGATGTTTCCACCGAACCTGAAACCGTGCAGCAAATGTATGGAGCGGAGCCGGGCAGGGTTTCTTTTGCCAATAACTGCCTGCTTGCCCGCAGGCTTGCCGAGCGCGGGGTGCGTTTCATTCAGCTTTATGACAAGGGTTGGGACTCACATGGCGGTATCGTCAAGGAGCATACGGAAAGGTGTCGCTCGGTGGATCAGGCGATCGCCGCCCTGTTGAAAGATCTCAAGCAGCGGGGAATGCTTGAGGATACTCTGGTGATCTGGGGCGGGGAATTCGGGCGCACTCCCATGGCTCAGGGAGGAGGGGGAAATTTCGGCCGAGATCATCACCCGCATGGGTTTACCATGTGGATGGCCGGGGGTGGAATTCGACCCGGGATTGTCCACGGGAAGACTGATCCTTACGGGTATTTCGCTGTTGAGGACAAGGTGCATGTGCATGACTTGCATGCCACGGTATTGCATTGTCTCGGCATCGATCATGAAGCCCTGGCTTTCCGTCATCAGGGGCGTGATTTTCGCCTGACCGATGAGTTTGGCACTGTGGTTCCGCAACTTCTTGCCTGATCCGGGCTTGCCCTTCCCGCGAGTTTTCGGTGACAAACCCGCCTTCTTAAACGAGTAAATCAGTCCCTTTGCCATGAAAGTTATTCTTCCGCTTACCTCTGTTGTCTTGCTTTGTTGTGTTTCAGCCCATGCTGATATCGTCATTACCTCTGATGGGTCACGGTTGAGCGGAAAGATGCTTGGCGTTGAAAAGGGCATCATCAAGCTGGAAACCACTTATGCGGGAACCCTTGATATTCGTCAGGAAAAAGTCACTTCATTCACCACTGAGGAAGCGGTTCTACTGAGATTTTCCGGTGGGGAGACCCTTTCCGGCAAGGCTGAGGAAGCGGGCGGGAAAGATCTCAGGATTCAATCCGGTGACGGTTTCCGCGAGGTTGCGCTAAAGGGCGTTGAGCGTGTGTGGCCGCTTTCAGGGGAGGATCCAGAGGATGCTCTTGAACGGATCAATAAGGAGAGTGCAAGTCGTAAGTGGTATTTCAGTGGAGGGTTTGACCTGCTCGGCAAGCGTGGCAACAGCAAGGATTTCAGCCTCGGGGGGAACCTTGAAGCCAAGCTCAAGGGGAAGCATGACGAGTTGCTTCTCTCGGCAGAGTATGAGAACCGCGAGAAGAACGGTGACAAGACAGCGGATCGTACCGGGGGAGGGGTATCCTATGAGGTTTTCCGCAGAGATTCTATCGGCTGGTATTTACGCTCAGAGATTGAGATGGATGCCATCACCTCTGTTGACCTGCGCTCAACATCCGCTGCCGGCCTTTCGTATCGCTGGATTAATAAAGAGGACCACACGCTGGTTGCCCGCCTGGGTCCCGGCTATCGCTATACCGATTATGAAAGCAATAAGGAGGATGAGTCCACCATGACCCTTGACCTGGGGCTTGCGCACTATTACCGAGTCAGTGATTTCCTGACAATGAAGACCGATATTACCTATGTTCCGGGACTGGGTGGTACAGGAAATGACCGGTTGGTCCAGGATAGCGGATTGGTGTTTCCCATTGCCGGGAACCGGCAATGGAAGGTGCGCATGGGGATCAGGAATGAGTTTGAGAGTGAGCCTGCGGTAACGGAAAACCTCGACACGACCTATTATACCAGGATCATCTATTCCTGGGACTGAGCCGGGTTTTCTTCATGGGTCCACAAAGAGAGAGACAGTTTTTCATTCGCAGCTGCCTCACTGCTCTTTTGATTGGGGTCTGGTTAACTGATTGTGTTGCGGGCGATCCCGGGGAAAAGGTCGACAAGAAGGAAAGACTCCACAATCAGGACATTCCAGTTCCTGATTTCAAGCTGCTTAAGCCGCGCAGCGACGCGGAGCACCGGAAACTGGGAGGGCGCGCACCGTATTTTGCGCATTACAGGAAGGGTAATCTGGAACTGGTATTCATTGCCGCACGTCACGAGCCGAGGATGGGGTCTCCCACGCACAGGCTCATTGAGTCGGTCATCGAGGGCTTCGCTCCCGCTTGTGTCATTACTGAGGGTTTGGGCAGTGAAGAGGGTTTTTCACCCCGGGTCCTGCTGCGAGATGCCAGGCGCATGAAGATCAGCGGCAACCTTCCCGAGCCCCTGCATGCCGCGCTGTTGGCTTCTGAAAAGGGGATTCCGTTTATCGGCGGGGAGCCGCCTCCATCGGTGACCGCTCAAGCCCTGCGCGCTGAGGGCAGTGAGGAGGATGCGCTTGGCTTTCTCATTGTCAGGCACCTGGGCCAGGTGCGCCGTGAAGAGCCGGAAGCAGAACTTGACCAGAAGGTCAGGAGCATGTTGCCGCGCATGAAGGAGCGCTTTGCCCTGAAGGCAGAAATGGGACTGGAGGGCTTCAAGGCCTGGTATCTAAAGACAACCGGCAGGGCGTTCCGGGTGGCCAACATTGACCCTGAGGAGGTGGCGCCGCTGGCGACAAAGGATGCCGGCCTGTTGCGGCGCATGGGCATTGCCGTGATGCTTGCCAGGGAGCGACACCTGATTTCCCTTGAGGTCCGCCTGCTCGGCGAGCATCGCCGGGTGCTGGTGATCTATGGCTCGGGGCACCTGGTTTATGAGGATGCCATCCTCAAGGACATGCTGGGTCCGCCAATAAGCAAGTCTTCCCGATGGATTGACCGGGGAACCGATCGGGTTCCCGGTTAGTCTGCTTTGCGCGGGGTAAAAACGTTATTCATCCTTGTGCTCCCCGCGCATGAAGTAGGCCTCCTTGGGGATCACCTGCTTCTTGATGCCCGGCCCCTCGTAGGAGACTTCCAGTTTTTCTGCCCCGCCCTGTTCAAAGAAGGTGACTGTCACCGGGTGCAGTCCCGCCTTCAACCGAATCAAGCCACTGTTGCTCATTACGCCGTGCAGACCGTCGTTGTTGACGATGACCTCCTTGCCGATTGAGAGCCGGCTACCGTCATCCGATGTGGTCGAGAAGACGTAGAGTCCCTCGGTCGGCACCTTGATGAATCCGGAGAATCTCAGGCCGTAATTTTCCTTATCCTCCGTCATGAAGGCGCTTTCTGTTGGGGTGTCTGCGCGACCCTCGGCGACCGGGGTTAATTGATCAAAGTCCGGCAGCCTGTTCCACGTTCCGGTATATCCGGCGAAGCGGATACCGGGAATCATTCCCTCATCGGCAACCGGATCACTCACCTTCAGGATGCCAATTTCAGGATGGAGCGTGATATGTTCTTCCCCGCGCTGAAGTTGCACCTCGGGTTTCTCTCCCGGCTTGCGGTCAATGAGTGCGATGTGGAAGTCAAAGCCGCTGGTAACAACCAGGTTACCAAATTTTGTAATCACGTCGCCGGGCCGGATGCCTGACTTGCTACCCGGAGAGTCCGCCACCACGGACTTTACCTTTGCGTTCATCTCATACATGTCGATTTCAATGCCGAGCCTGAACCCGTAACGCAACTCGGCGGAAATCAACCTTGAGAAAACCTCGCGGATGCGGTCGGCGGCGATGGCAAAGTTGATATTTTCGCTGTCCAGGCGTTTTGAGGTGATGATGCCGATCTGTTTGCCCAAGGCGTTGATCAGCGGGCCTCCCGAGTTGCCGCCGCTTACCGCGGCACTGGTCTGCACCAACCAGGGAAGGAAGGCTCCGCCGGTAGCCGCCGAGCGGTTCAGACCACTGATGATGCCCGTGGAGACGGAGTGGTTGAGACCAACCGGGTTGCCGATCACCAGTACCGGTTCACCGAGCATCAAGTCATCGCTGCGGCCGATTGGCAGCACCGGGAGTTTTGTTCCCGCTTCCACCTTGATGAGCGCCATATCCTCGGATGACATCCCGGCAATCACCTTGAACGGCATGGGTTGCATCCCGGGAAAGATGACATTGCCGTTTACGATGCCGTTAACCACATGGTGATTGGTGATCAGGTATCCTGCGGGGTGAACTACCGATGCGCTGCCGACCCCGACATTAAATACGCCGGGAGTGCCGGATTGCATGAAAGTCTGGATGGAGGCCACTGCCGGCATGCAGCGCTCGATCAATTGTACGGTTGGAGTGTAGCGTTCCAGGGACCTATCCGGTTTCTCGGCAGTTTCCGGATCGGCGCTGAAGGCCTGGGTGAAAGTGAGGAAGAGTAACGCGATGTGGGTGATGAATGAGGGCTGATAAAGCATGTCTTTAGCTTTCCATTATCTCAACTTTCGTTACCCTTGGCAATGCTCTCTCTTCGTATTGTTTCACTCTTGAGCTTTTTTGCGGCCTGCCCTGGGGGATGGGCGGATTCCCCGATTCTTCCGAAGCCCGGGCAGGTGGATAATCCCGAGATGATTCGCTTTATCAAGCCCGATCCAGAGGCGCTGCCCGGTATCGTGGTTGATGATACCGAGGCCAAGCTGGTTGGGAAATGGAAGCACTCCGTGCATACTCCGCCATTCGTGGGAGCCAGTTATATTCACGACATGAAGGAGGCCAAGGGCAAGAAGTCCGCCACTTTTGTAGCTAATTTTCCAAAGGCGGGGCGTTACGAGGTGCGTATGTCCCACAACTCCAATGTCCGGCGGGCCAATGGGGTTCCTGTAATCATACGCCATGCGGATGGAGAGACTTTGGTGAAGGTCAATGAAGGGAAGATGGCCCCGATTGGCAAACTGTTCCGCTCATTGGGAACCTTTCGCTTCAAGAAGGGAAAATCTGGTTCGGTAATCATCGGGACGCGAGGCACAGAGGGAAAATACGTCATCGTTGACGCCGTCCAATTTCTGCCCGTTGAAGGTCGTGAGAAATAGGCATGGGGAAAGCCGGTGATTATCGCAAATCCCGGCTGCCGGCAAAGGTGTCTTGCTTCCTGCCGGAGATATCTACACAATGCCTAATATGTTCAAGGAACTGCTCCATGGGATACCTTTTCGCCTGACTTTTCTTTTTCACCTGTTAATTGCAATCCTCATGTACAGCAGCCTCCAGGCGGAACCCTTTTCCCTTACCCTTCGTGGGAGTGGGGAGCATGCGGCCACGTGGATGCAGGTTGAGTGGGAGCCGGAAAAGACGGCAATTATCGTGTGTGATATGTGGGATTCTCACCACTCGGTCACGGCAGTGCGTCGCGTGAACGAGTTTGCTCCCCGTCTCAATGAAGTCCTTAAGAAGGCACGTTCCCGGGGTGCGACGATTATTCATTCTCCCAGTGACTGCATGCCTGTCTATGCCGGGCACCCGGGACGAAAGCGTGCCCTGAAGGTACCGGCAGCCGGTGAATCTCCCGAGGGCATGGCAGCCTGGTGCCATCGCATCCCCTCCGAGGAGCGTGCCTCCTACCCAATTGACCAGTCTGACGGGGGTGAGGATGAGGACGCGTGGGAGAATGCGCAGTGGGCGGCACAACTTGAGAAAGATGGCAGGAAACCGGGTACACCGTGGCTTAGGCAGACCAGTCAACTGGAGATTAATGACAAAGACTATATTGCGGCAGAGGGGGATGTTGTCTGGAATATTCTCACGGATCGCGGGATACGGCATGTGGTGTTATGCGGGGTGCATACCAACATGTGTGTGCTTGGCAGGCCGTTTGGTCTGCGTCAGATGGTGCGTGCCGGAATGGATACGGTCTTGCTGCGGGATTGCACCGATGTTATGTATAATCCCCGGCGCTGGCCGTATGTCAGCCACTTCACCGGCCTTGACCTGGTCATTAGGCACATTGAGTCACACGTGTGTCCAACGGTAACCAGTGAGCAGTTCGTGGGCGGTAGCCCTTTCCGGTTCACTCATGATAATCGACCGCGACTGGTAGTGCTTGCCGATCAGGGGAACCTGCCTGTGTTGCAGGCCTTTGCCCGCCGGTTTCTTGACCCGGAGTTTCGCGTGTATTTTACCGTTTCCAGTTCGGGGGAGGGGAAAGAACCTGAAGGATTGAGGCATATTGAGCACGCTGACGCGCTGTTGATCTTTGCCGATCACGAGAAATTTCCGGAAGAAATCAAAGGTGCCGTTCTTAAGCACGTGACTGCAGCCAAACCAGTGGTCGGTGCCGGATACTCTATATGGCCTCAGGTTTATGGTGCAG
Organism: Verrucomicrobiaceae bacterium; assembly: GCA_024229495.1. Taxonomy (GTDB): domain Bacteria; phylum Verrucomicrobiota; class Verrucomicrobiia; order Verrucomicrobiales; family DEV007; genus CACIUL01. The sequence continues at coordinate 28,896 of JAAESJ010000643.1, forward strand.
GTTCCGGCAACCCCAGGAAAACTGAGTCCGCAATCACGGTACGACGGGACAATAATGGGAGATTTGAATCTCATCCGATTGCCTCACATCTTCCGGTTGAGGGCTGGAAACCAACTATGAGTTTCCAGGATACGTCACTTGTTCCCGGCACACAGGTGATCGTGGGAGGGGAGAGCGATGGAAAGGCTGGAGAAGTGGTGGCATGGGCATTCACGCGCAGTGACGGTGGGCGATCCTTCTATAGTGCTCTGGATATACCCGGGGACTTTGTCCGCTCGCCCTTTCAGCACCTGCTGTTTAATGCCGTTTATTGGGCGACTGGCAGGACTGCACCTTCCGCGGTGCCTGAGGATCCGGATACGCGTCGTGAAGCAGAGGGCTGGCATCTTCCCGGGGGCAAGGTTTTGGCAGGATCCTTCAGGGACCTGCGCACCCTGCTGAGAGTCCCTACCGGCGTTGGTAAGGGAGATTATTCCCTTTCGTGGCAATCGCGGCCCAAGGCTACTGTTTATCTCAACGGCAAGGAACTGAGTAAAAAGCAGGCTGGGAAATGGAACATTCCTGATCAAGCCCTCAAGCCGGGGGACTTAAACCTGCTGGTGGTGCGTGTGCCGGTTGATCGCGCGGTTTCAGGCAAGGATTTCCCTTCACTTGGTGTTGGCACCCTTTCATTTTCCCTGCCTGAGAAACATTGGCAGCAGCGTTATTCCAGCGATTCTGAAGTTGAAGTGATGTTTCCTATTCCCCCGCAGTTCGGTGCCCCCACCGACCTCATCCAGGGCTGGCCGATGCCTCGGTAATCGCATTTGTGATGGGACTTAAGGATGCTGTCTTTTCGCGATGAGGCGGTTATGGTGATGAAATGATGAGTTTATATTTCCCCCGAATTGTCTCTGAGAGATTTTTTCTTTTTCTTCTGGTTATGTCTGTTTTGGGATGCCCGTGGATTGGGGTGGCCGGCCAGAATGCCGCACCTTCATCACACCTTGTCTTTGATGACAACCTGGACGGGCACATTCTTGTTAATGAGGTGCGTGTTCCCAAGGAGGGAGAAGCTCCATTTACCTATTACGAGACCCTTGGATGGCGGGGACGTGCTGCCGGGTATGCCGGCATACAGGCTCATCCAAAGGGGCATAACTATATTTTCTCCATATGGGATCACAAGAGTCACGCGGCCCCTATCAGGGCCGTTTATCGTGGGGCAGGAACCATCACGGAGAAGTTCGGGGGAGAAGGAACCGGCCTTAAATCCTGGAATTTTGAACTGGGATGGGAAACCGATGCTTGGTACACCCTTGCCCTGCGATACTGGCCGGTTGGGGATCATAGTTTTTATGGTTACTGGGTGCGTAGTGCCAAGACCGGGAAGTGGACTCACCTGGTTACCATGGATGTTGCTGCGAAGGAGGCATTTTTCCAGGGAGGGACTGATGCTTTCATAGAGGATTGGCTTGAGACCGGTCAACGGCAACGCACGGTGAATTTTCGCGGAGGATGGAAACGCAAGGTCGATGGAGCTTGGTATCCGTTCGGTAGTGGCAGATACTCGGTCAACTCCTGGGATCTGGACAAGGGAAAGCGATCATTTAATTTCAGGACGAACTGGAACGGTGGTATATCCCGGGATCAGACGGGTGCGTTTTACTTCATGACTGCAGGTGGTCGCAAGACCGTGCCAACCACCGCGAATCCTTCCCGTCATGAGATCAAGCGCAGGGCAGATAAGCCCGGGTATACCCCTATCAAGATCCGGGGGGCCAGGTTGACAATGGAGAAAGGCGGTAAATTAAGGGTCAAGTGGGCGAATGATCCCACTACGCTTCCACAGTTCGGTTTTTCGGTTTCTCTGTCTGATAAAGCCGCTAAGAAGGGGGAGTATCTGGCCAAGGTCACAAAGGTTCAACCGCATGTCCGGGAAGTGGAAATTCCTCTCCCTGCCGGCATCGATTTAAAGAGGGTTGCTGTTCGGTTGCAATGTCGGGACATCCTGGACAATCAATCCAAGGTGCTTCCGGTGCTTCCGACGGAGTAGGCCCTGCCTAATGCTTACTGAGTGCCCGAATCTTCAGGTTCCGATACCAACAGGGATCCTTGTGGTCGGTGAGCAGGATATGGCCGGTGACTTTTTTACCAAACCCCGGGTATTTCCTGAACTTCGTCTTGGTGACACGGTTCATGATCGCGGGACTTGAGCATTCATAGTCTAGCACCTTGCTGCCATTGAGCCAGTGCTCGCAATGATTACCACGCACGAGGATTCTTGATTGGTTCCACTCACCCATGGGCTTGTTGGGCTTGTCCTTGGCAGGCTTAACGAGCAGGTAGAATGAGGCGTTGGAGGAATAGGGATCCTTAACGATGGCGTCATCAATCATCTGGTATTCGTGGCCAATGGCGGCACCCCGCTCCTTGGTGATGAAGTACTTTACCCCGTTATTTCCCCGTTTTGGCAGTTTCCATTCCCAGGAAAACTCGAAATTCTCATAGGTCCCTGAGGTCATTATATCACCTGCCCGCACGCCGGCCGGCTTGTGCAGCGTACCATGCTCGACACGCCACCCGGTGATGTTTCCGGCAGTTGACCGGTAGTGCCTCCAACCCTCGATACTCTTGCCGTTAAAGAGAAGTTTCCAACCTGCCTTTTTCTCCTGGTCGCTTAGCGTGTTAATGGCCTGTTTGCCACCATCAGTATCCTGTTGATCCGGATTGGCGGCACAGGGCTCGGTCCAGAGGGCAGAGAGTAGCAGGAGGTATGACAGGGATAATACCGGGAGAGGGTTCATTGCCTTTTTGGATAGCAACCTGATAGCGTCACATTTTAGCCCGCATAAGCCAAACGCATTGCTATACAGGCTGCGCTAACCGAATCCAGAGATAATGGCTGCACGATGAAAGCGCGCGTTTTTCCACAAGTCTTAATCAACTTGCCGCATCAAAGCGGGCTGCGATTGCATCCCAGTCGACCACGTTCCACCAGGCGGCGATGTAGTTGGGACGCAGGTTCTGGTAATTGAGGTAATAGGCGTGTTCCCATACATCACAGCCAAGGAGAGGGGTATTTCCCTCCATGACCGGGCTGTCCTGGTTCGGCGTTGAACTGACCACAAGCGCGCCGTTGGCGATGCTAAGCCAAGCCCAACCACTTCCAAAACGGGTCATTCCCGCCTTGGTGAATTCTTCTTTAAAGCTATCAAAGCTGCCGAAAGTGGAGTTGATCGCATCACCAATGGCACTTGTGGGTGCACCTCCCTTACCCGGTCCCATGCTGGTCCAGAACAGTGAGTGGTTGGCATGCCCCCCGCCGTTGTTGCGCACTGCTCCACGGATGTCCTCGGGCACTGAGTCAAGGTCGGCAATGAGTTCGTCAATGGACTTGGCCTCGAGATCGGCGTTGCCGGCGATGGCGTTATTCAGGTTGGTGACGTATGCGTTGTGGTGCTTGCCGTGGTGAATCTCCATCGTGCGTGCATCAATGTGGGGTTCGAGCGCGTCGTGGGAGTAAGGGAGTTCGGGAAGTTGGTGAGCCATGATTTCTTTTTTCTTCGTGATTAATTAATGCAATGAGAATGTATAAACCGCCAAGGGTCAAGCCTGCAAACAGGGAGCTTTAGTTTCCGGGACCCTGCTCAATGAAAGCGAGGGCCTTGTCATAGCTGCATCCACTCAAGAAATGCTCGAGCCTGGGTGGAATTTTCCCCTTAAGGTTTTCATGCTCGAGCTGGATTTCCTCAAAGATGGCTTTCAGTGCCTCAAGGTGGGCTTGCGGGTCCCGGTCACGGAATGCATGATCAGCGATGATATTGAGCCTTTTACGTAAAAGGCAGGCGAGGGGATTAAGGAGGAGCTGGTCCATGTTTTTTTTAAAATAGTCCGGGCGCGGGAGTCATGCCTGCTTTATTCAGGGAATCCCCATTGATCTTTTAGCAAACAGGCGGGAACATTTCAACCGATGGAAATCCATGAGTATTTCACGTATGTTGATTGGCTGGTGGTTTTCGGCTACCTCGGCCTGACGACCTGGGTCGGACACGCGATGCGCGGCAAGCAGGGCACCATCAAGGACTTCTTCCTTGGCGGGCGCTCAATACCCTGGCCGGCTGTAAGCGGCTCAATCATCGCCACCGAGATCAGCGGGGTGACATTTATCGGCGTGCCGGGAACCTTGTTTGCCCTGCATGGTGACTTTACCTACCTGCAGTGGGCGATTGGCTCGATTATCGCCAGGGTGATTGTGGCGGCCTTTTTTGTACGGGTTTATTATCAAAGGGAGATTTACAGCCCATATGATTTCATGGGATTCAGGCTTGGCTTAAGCGTAAAGACCCTAGCAACAGTCTTCTTCACCATCGGCAGTATTCTGGCACAGAGTGTGCGGGTGCTTGTTGCGGCAATCCCGTTAAAGGTTGTCACCGGGATGCCGTTGTGGGTCTGCATCGTGATCATCGGCCTGTTTGCCATCGGATGGACCCTGATGGGGGGGATGCGAACGGTGATATGGACTGATGTGATGCAGTTCGCATTGTTTGCCATTGGCGGGGTGATTGCGTTGGTTTGGTTGATCGGCGGCATCGAAGGGGGGTGGCCGGCCATGATGGAGACAGCGGAGCAATTTGGGCGCACACGTATCATTAATCCGGAGTTCGGGCTTGGCGCGGACTTGAAATTCACCCTGTGGGTGGCGCTTTTTGCCGTGCCGTTCCAGAACTTGGCGGTTTTCGGGGTCGACCAGCTTGCCGCGCAGCGCATGTTTTGCTGCAAAAATGCCCGTGCTGCTGGCAAGGCGATCCTTTTCAGTTCCCTTGGACAGTTAATTACCCTGCTGATGCTCTTGATCGGGGCAGCGCTCTTCGTGAACAAGCATCAGGCGGGGTTTGGTGACCAAGAGCTCGCCACCATCTTCGGGACAGGCCTGGAAAATGTCCAGGATATCAGGGATGCAGCCACTTTCGCAGAGCATCCGGGAATACACCCGCTCAATGAGGCGGAGCGACGATCTGATGTCATTGTTCCTGGGAGCGTCGAGGTTTCCAGCGGAAAGACATTGAAGGGCACATCCGATTATATTTTCCCAATCTGGATTGTCATGGGCCTGCCGGTTGGACTTAGCGGTCTGATCTTGGCGGGGGTCTTTGCGGCAGCCATTTCAAGCCTCGACTCAATCCTCGCCGCACTAAGCCAGACGACACTTTCTCTCTTCTACCACCCGGAGAGGGGAAATGTCGGCCTTTCCGAGCGACAACTGATGTTCCGTTCCCGTTTATTGGTCGTGGGTTGGGGACTTGTATTGACGGCATTCACCCTGTTGCTGGCCATGGCCCGTGAGGACATACCCATCCTACCTCTCGCGTTCGGGATGACCACCTACACGGTTGGCCCCTTGCTGGCATTTTTCCTTTGCGCCATGATTGGGCGGGGTTCATTCCGGGGTCTTCTCATCGGCTCACTGATATCTTTCGTGGCTGTGATGTTTGTGCGCACCGATATTTGGAACTTGCTAACCAAGGCAGGGATCATTTCTGCTGAATCATTGGCCACTCTTTTCACCTATGAACTCAACGCCTCGGGTGATGGGGTGAGATCATTGTATTGCTTTGCCTGGATGTGGCCACTGACCTGTTTCATTACCCTTGGGGTAGGGTTGTTAGTGCCTGCCGGGAAAGGTGGTGCCCAGCGCATATCTTCCTCGGATTGAAGGTGTAATCCCGCTGTGCATTGGTTAGTATTTCAGGAATGGAGAATGTCATTCCCCGCTGTTTTCACAAGTGTCGGTCCGGTGAGATCTTTTGGGGGAGGTTGATGGGGCGAGCCGGGTCAGTTTATTTATGGTGATTGGGAGTTTTGTGGTATCGGCGGAAACATTCCCGAATTTAAATCCCGCGTGATTTTTTTTGTTTTTTGGAAGGAAAATCCTTGTGGAAAATCTCTGATTTTATCTATCATCGGCTGCTGGTGAAAATCTCGTTTTTTCCGTGAACTGTCCGGTTACAAGCCTCAGGGCAGTATTAGGGTGGGATTATGGCGATGATGATCACCGGCACCACATGATGTGAGATCTTCAGCACCAAGGGGGTGGGAGGTTCTCGATTAAGATAATTGCGGTTTCCGGTGCACGCAAAAAGACCGGGACTTGAGAGAGAAAATAAATGAAGATTTTTACCAGCCATCACCATCAGAATCGCTCCGTCAGAGGAGTCGTCGCCATCAACCTGTTCTTTAGCGCACAAGGTTAATTGATGGCGGATCACCTGAATACCATCTGGAAGGAAATCTGCTCCAAGGTAAAGGAGCAGGTCAGTGCCGATACATTCCGGCGCTGGTTTTCCTCCACGCAACTCATTGAGGCAGACGAGTCCCGCTTACTGGTTCGCGTGCCTAACCACATTTACGGGCTTTGGATCGATTCCAACTATATTGCCATTCTCAATCACGCCGTGATTGGAGTTCTCGGCGAGGTTCGGAAGGTGGAATGGCAACCTGTTAACTCTGCCAACAAGGATACCAACGAGCCTTCCCCTGCTGAGGAGGCTGATGTGAAAGTTGCTGCGCGACAACAAATGCAGCCTGCGCGCTCAAGGGTGGCGACTCCACATCCGGTTGCCAGCGTTGACAAGGCTATAAAGCGTGCGGGACTCAATCGTAATCACAGGTTTGACGCTTTCGTCATTGGCTCTAATAATGAATATGCCGCAGCAGCAGCACGTGCGGTAGCCAGTGGTCGCTCCGATGGCTATAATCCCCTGTTCATATGGGGTGGGCCGGGTCTGGGGAAGACTCACCTGCTGCATGCCATTGGTCAGCAGTATTTGCTTGAGAACGCGAAGTCAAAGGTTGTCTATATGACCTGCGAGCAGTTCACCAATGAATTCATTGAATCTCTGCAGAATAATACCCTGTCGAAGTTCCGGAACAAATACCGGAAGGCTGACATGTTGCTTGTTGACGATATTCATTTCCTTGCCGGCAAGGAAAAGTCTCAGGAGGAGTTTTTTCATACATTCAACATGATCTGTGACGGGCAACGCCAGATCGTGTTGACAAGTGACCGTCCCGCCAATGAGACTTCGGACCTTGAGGAGAGAATTGTTTCGCGTTGTGAGTGGGGTTTGACGGCGGGTCTGCAGTTACCGGATGTGGAGACTCGTCTCGCCATCCTGCGTAAGAAGATGGCCATGTGGGATGTAACCCTTGAGGATCGCATTGTTGAATTCCTCGCTGATCGCATTCGCAAGAGCGTGCGCCGGCTTGAGGGAGCGATGATGAGGCTTGCCAGTTATTCCTCATTGAGCGGTAAAGCTCTCACCGATGAGGTGATTGAGGGGTTACTCAAGGATATACTGCGTGAGGAGGGGCGCCGGAGAATTACGATCCAAGCGATCCAGAAGGAGGTTGCGTTGCATTTTGACGTGCGCATGGCTGATATGACCGCCCGGGGACGGAAAGCCGATGTCGCCTTTGCCCGCCAGGTTGCCATGTATTTATCACGAACGATGACAGATCATTCCCTTGTTGAAATTGGCAGGGCCTTTGGCCGGGATCACGGAACAATAATCCATGCGGTGCGCAAGGTGGAGAGGCGTCTTGAGGATTCCAAGGAAGTTCGCCAGAAAATAAGCATCCTGGGGGGGCGACTTTCCACTGTTTGAAGTAGCCCAGAAACTTGAGGGTTCATCATCATTATTGCCCCTAATCCACAGGGAAATGGGATTAATTTGCTCTCAATTGCCTCTTCTGGGGGCAGGAGGTCCAGTTTGTATTAGACACCCCCGATTTTTCAGTGCAATATCGCACGATTATTTTGGTTTCCTTAATGGTCTGCATGGGTGATTATGCGGCACAGGAACAAAAGAGATCGTAGTCAGTATGAAATTTACTATCACAAAGGAGGATTTTCTCGAGGGATTGCAGCAGGTGCAGCACGTTGTGAGCAGCAGGACAACATTGCCGATCCTGTCGAATGTCCTGATTGAGGCTGATGGAAGTTCGCTGCGCCTTACCACCACAGATCTCGATGTCGGGGTAACAGGTTCAGTGAAGGCCAAGGTTAAGCAAGCGGGATCAACGACTCTTCCGGCCAGGAGATTGGCGGGTATTGTGAGGGAGTTGCCTGCTAATGAAGTGAGCGTGGAGGTGGACTCAAAGAATGCAGCATCGATTCGAAGTGGCCCGAGTTTTTTCAAAATACTAGGATTGGCCAAGGATGAGTTTCCACCATTGGCGACTTTTGAGGATGCCAATGAATACAAGATCAGTCAGGCTGTTCTTAAAGATGGGCTCAGGATGACCTCCTATGCGATTTCGACCGATGAGACCCGCTACGTGCTCAATGGCATTTTTTGTTCATTTAAGGGTGGGGCTTTAACGCTTGTTGCCACAGACGGTCGCAGACTTGCCATGGTGGAGAATGACATTGAGTTTCCTGAGAGCCGTGAAACTGAGGTTATCGTGCCGACCAAGGCGGTAAATGAATTGCAGCGCCTGTTAATGGATAAAGGTGATGTGAAGATATCCATCAGCGAATCACAGATTGCATTCGAGCTTAACGATAATCTTCTTGTCAGTAAATTGATTGAAGGGAATTACCCGAACTATCGGCAGGTGATTCCAGAAGAGACCAAGGAGCGCATTACCCTTGAGCGTGAGACGTTCCTAAGCACAGTGAATCGTATTTCCCTGCTCGCTAACGAGAAATCCAACTCGGTGAAGTGCGTTTTCGGGGCAAATAAGATTGATGTGACTGCAAACTCACCTGATGTGGGAGAGGCTTCCGAGACAATCGATGTGTCCTATAAGGGCGCGGAGTTCTCAATTGCATTTAATCCGGATTTCCTCATGGCACCATTGAGGAACCTTGATACTGATGAGATTTTTCTTGATCTGATTGACGAGATGAGTCCCGGGGTGATCAAGACTGAGGGGTCTTTCCTTTATGTGCTGATGCCAATGCGTGTCAGTCAGTAACGGAGTGCCAGATGCCTTTTCAAGGCAGATCGTTCTTTGATCTGCGGTGCGGTGTCATTGCCGTTCAGTTTGCCTCATCAAGGAAATTCCGGATTAATCGTGATCCTGCGCTTTGGCTTTTTTCCGGGTGAAATTGTGTGGCAAGAAGCCGACCGCGGCGCACGCTTGAGGCAAATGGTTGTCCGTAGGGCGTGGTGGACGCAATGATGGATTCGTCCAGGGGTTGCGGAAAGAATGAGTGAACGAAGTAAAAGTAAGGCGAGCTTCCCAATCCCTCCCATGCACGGTCTTTAGTATCCCTAACGTTCAAGTGGTTCCACCCCATATGGGGGACTTTCATTCCCGGAATTTCAGGGAAGCTCACGACCTGTCCTGATAATACACCCAATCCGGAACTTCCCGGGCTTTCGTCGCTGCCCTCAAAGAGCATCTGGAAGCCAATGCATATTCCGAGGAACGGTCGGTCTTGCTGAATCCATTCCTGGAGTGGCTTGATCAGTTCCTGATTTTTCAAGTGCCTGACACAATCGCCAAAGGCACCGACGCCCGGAAATATAATAGCTGTAATGCCATCAAGATCATCAGGGGTCCGGATGATCTTACGGTTACTGCCGATGGCATCCAGAGTGTTGCAGAGGCTTTTGAGGTTTCCGGCCCCGTAGTCAATGATGCCAGTCATGTTAATGCTGGTCGCAGATGATATCAGGAAGGCTGCCAATCAAGCGATTACAGGGTTTCTTTTGTGCTGGGAATGCCTGTTACACGCGAATCCCGGCGGGCTGCCAGGTCAATTGCTTTCGCCAGTCCTTTGAAGATTGATTCCGCCATGTGATGGGCATCCCTGCCGTAAATAACCTCTACGTGCACGTTGGCTGCGGCATTGTTGGCAAAGGCACGCAGGAATTCTTCAACGAGTCCAAAGGAGAATTCACGAATGCTATCCACTTTATCAGGAGCTCTGAATGCAATGAAGGGGCGACCGCCAAAATCGATTGCAACACGGCTCAGTGTCTCGTCCATGGGGAGTAATGCCCATCCGTAACGTGAGATGCCATGCTTGTTGCCGAGAGCTTCCTTGAAACATGAGCCAAGAACGATGCCCACATCCTCCACGGTATGGTGGTAGTCCACTTCGATATCACCCTTGGCGCTGATTTTCAGGTCGCAGAGACTATGCCTTGCGAAGAGGGTCAGCATGTGATCCAGAAAAGGAATGCCGGTATCAATAGTTGATTCACCGGAGCCGTCGATAACGAGTTCCGCAGATATTCTGGTCTCGGCAGTTTCGCGGTTTTGAGATGATGTTCTCGGTTCCGGCATGGTTTAAGGGCCTAGGTTGTTATTCCTGAGTTTTCTCCTCGGGTGATTTCAAGAAGACTTTTGCGACAATGGTCACGACGAGCAATGCACCGGCAAGGATCAATAGCAATGTCTGGAAGCTCATTCCCCCGGATTCGTCCTGGGTAACGCTCTCCGGGGCACTTTGACCTGCATCAGGATCAGCAGCAGGTTTTTCATTGCCTGTTGCTTGCTTAGGTTTCTTGGGACTCGAGGGCTTTCTTTCGATTTTTCCAGTCTTTGGATCTTCGCCTTCAGTTGGAGGGTTTTCATTTTCGGCCTTTGCTGCAGCTTCGGCAGCAGCTGCGCGGGCAGCCTTTTTACCGGCGTCTATTTTCCCCTCAAGGTCCTTGATGACGTCACCACTGGCGCCGTTTGTCTTCGCGATGTCCAGCTTGGATTGCGCTGAGTTCAGCTTGTTATCAGCGAGATCATGAAAAGCTTCCGCAAGCATTTTCGCGGTTGTGCCGGCCTTACTGATGTCAAGCTTGCCAAGGCGTTCGGTTTCTTTGACGACCGTGTCCAGATTCTCGTCAATGCTGGGTAAATTCCATTCACTGACCGGAGTCCAACGCTCTTTGTTTTCCTTTGCTTCCTGCCTGAGTCCCTCGAATCGTTTCTGTCTTCTTTGAAAATCCTTTACGGCCAAGTCACGGTCAGGTTTTTCCATGGATTTCAGATCTTTTTCACGCTGGATATCCAGACGATCATAATTACTCTTATATTGGGTTAACCTTGCCTCGTATTTTGGGAGTGTCTCAAGGACGGTGGTGATTGATGCCGCATAGGCTGTTGAGAACTCGAATTCTTTTTCAAGCGTTTCAAACTGGGTTAATGCCAGAGAATATTTCCGGTCACTGACAGAGGCTTTTAGCCTTGTTGCCAGGATGAGTGCGTTGTGGTTATAGGGATCCATCTGGGCTTCTTCCGAGGTGATCCATTTGCCGTCGATTTTTACGCTATTGGCTTCAACTTTTGCTTTTTCCTCCAGTAGTTGATCAATGACATCTTGTACTGATGGTTTTAGTTTACTGGATTTAAAGTTGGCCATGAACTCAGCCGGCTTGCCCTCCAGTATCTTGTCATAGTCCTCAACCGTGAGAAGACTGGCAGTGGGAAGTATTTTTTTAATCTCGTTAAGAGCAATTTCATCAGCCTCTTCTTTGTCGATCACCTTGATGTCGGAGCGCTTAATGGTCTTTATATCTTTGATGCTTTTGGTGATATTGTATTCGAACTGAATGGATTCCGGGGTCTCTTTGACAATTTTCCCTTCAAGGATGGTGCCGTCCTTCAACTTTAAGGTATCGGCTGCGAGCGAGACGATGGACAGAATGAGCAGTAGCGAGGTCGCAAATAATGAATTCCAGGAAAACATGTGGTGGTGGGATTGTGTGGTGGTTTATGCAGACTAATGACTGCAAACCCGGGCGAATGGTATATTTGCAATTTCTGTCAGGTTGTCCACCACTCTTTGTGGAGTTGTTGTAGAATGAGGGGGGGGCGGTGGAGTATCTATGGATTCTTCGAGCTACTGTCTATAAAAGAGCGTATTTGCCGTGTTGCCATTGCAGGAGTGGTTGCTACGCTTTGGGTTTGGTAATCCTTACACAGGAAAACTTTGGCATTGCCTTCCACGGCCCGGAAATTGGCGAGTCTAGGGTGGGTTGCCAGAAGGGTCTTTTGCCCCGCTTGACCATCCATGAAGATAAGAGTGATGTTTCCTTGCGCGTCTTGACGAATCTGAGCAGCAAGTTGCTGCGTTAATGGATCGTCCGGTATGCCGGAGATGATTGCCTGCATGGGGGGATGTGCATCCTGATCTATAGCCAACATGAGACTACCGCAACTGGATGTCGAGAGGGTAAGTTCAGGTGTTGAGGCCCGGATCACATTGCGTGCATTGTGGTGCGCGTGCTCGGATCCTTCAATGCCTGCTATTTCCAGCAAGTTAAGTGCGGCTATGCCATTTACAGAGGGAAGATCTCCATCGGCAATGATCCACAGCCCGAATGGTGACTTTGCAATTTTTGATGCGGGTGTCAGGTGATATAATCCAGAGTGGGGATCGAGAAACTGTGTATCAGCACCGGATTGAATCCTCCGAGCCATCGTGAAGAATCGGATGTCGGCGGTAGCCCGATAAAGATCGAGCAGTCCGCGGGTCAGATAGATATAGTCTTCACAGAAACCTCTTCCGAAAATCTTATTACCAACCATTCCGCGAGCCAGTTTGTTTGCTTCAGCATTGTAGAGCTTGTCAGTGATGTGTTTTGCGGCAGAACGTGCTATCTCGATGTATTCAGGTTCCGACAAGATCGCCCCGGCTTTAGCGTAAGCGCTAATGAGCAGGCCATTCCATCCGGTAATGATCATCTTATTGAGGGGTGGAGGTGACTTTCTTGTATTGCTGCGGATGACTTTACCCAATGCTGATTCGAGGGTGCTGCCAGGTTTCGGTGATCGAGCATCCGGGTGATCTGCAAACGGGATATTGGCGTTTTTGTCAATGTTCCCAAGGTGTCCCGGGAAGCGGATATTCCCTCCCTTGCGGATGCCGAAGGCCTTGCAGAAGGCTTCGGCTTCATTAGGCTGAAGGATATCTTCAAGTTCGGATTTGCGCCAGAGGTAGTAGTTACCGAGGGAAGATTCGGGTTGGTTGGTCGTGTGGTGGGCGGCTAGGCTTGTGTAAAAGGAGCCTTCAGTTGCGATCAGGTTCTCCTTAACGAACTTCAGGATGCTCCTTGCAGCTTTAGCGTATTGGTGATTGCCGCTTACTTGGTAGGCATTAAGGAAAGCGCTGCACATTCTTGCCTGATCGGCAGACATTTTTTCAAATTGCGGTATGCGCCAGGCATTGTCATTGGTATACCGGAAGATACCGCCGTTGATCGGGTCAATGATTGCTCCTGCCAGCATTCCATCGAGGGTGACGGTGAGCATCTTGAGGCATTGCTTGGCACGGTAGCTGTTTTTCGCTTCGCGTTGAGCGAGTCGCGCAATGGCTTCGAGGGCTTCCGGTCTGGGAAACTTAAAGGAACGATCAAATCCACCATACCGGGGATCATAACTTGCGGATAATTCGGAAAAGAATTTCAAGCTGGTTTCCGACGGGGAGGGTTTTGGAAACTCGGCAACAGGTTTACGCTCCATGCTTTCACGGATTGCTTTTAGGTTGCTGGCCGATTGGGCATTGATATAATCAGGCTCTTTCTTCCAACGTTCCGCGATGTTAGAGATGATTGTTTTGAAGCGCGTGGATTCTGTACTGGGTTTAACTGAGTTGAAACTTCCTGCGGCCATTGGGTTACCGGAGGGCGTTAACCAGATGTGTAGTGGCCAACTGGCTGGCAATCCGGTCGTCTGGGCGTAAATCCTAAATGCAAGATCTAGGTCTGGTCTTTCAAGTCGATCGACCTTGGCGCAGATAAATTCGCTGTTCAGTTGATCAATGATGACGGGATCTTTGAAATTTTCCTGCCGCATTAGCCGGCACCAATGGCATGCTGCATAGCCGATGGAGGCAAATATGATCTTGTTGCGTTCGTTTGCCTCAGTGAAGGTAGCGGCTTCCCAGGGTCGCCAGTTGATCTGATCCTCAGAGTATTGCTGAAGGTAGCTGGAAAGCTGGCCTTTTAGCTTGTTTTCTGCAATTAAGGCCGATGGCAGTAGCGGCAGAGCCAGGAGCACTAAGGAAAGCAGGGAGAGAGGCTTGAATGAAAGGTGCCGCATTTGGGGATTGGCATTTGGGAGTTGTATGGGATTATGTTAATGAATGGCGGAGCATACAATAATTAAAGTAATATAATCAGTAACAGTGCGCATTTTAGGGGCTATGTGCCTGCCTTTGTCAGTATCCTGCGTGCGTTTTTCACTGTGACCGCACTCACAATAGCAAGCCAGAAAGGAGGTGTCGGAAAGACTACCGTCGCCATTAATCTGGCTTATTCTCTCGCTCGCCGGGGGCGTTCAGTATTATTGGTGGATACTGACCCTCAGGGATCTGTTGGATTGTCTCTTTCAAGGGGCATACGCGAGCGTCCCGGATTTTACGATGCGGTTACGGGGGCAGGACGGGCAGCCGATTTTGTCCTTAAAACCCGATTGCCGGAATTCAGTCTGCTTACCGCTGGGTGTTCGGGAGCATTGGCGGATACCTCGCAGATGGATGCGTCAGTTGTGCAGGATGTTCTGTATGATCTTGGAGAACTTGGGAATGAAGTCATGATTATTGATACTCCTGCAGGAATGTCCGGGGTCACCTTTTCAGTTTTGGGCGGTTCTGATTTCGTGCTCATACCTCAGCAGGCAGAACCTTTGGGGGTTCGTTCTGTGCCTAATGCGCTCAAGGTCATTGCCTCGATCCGGCGGCAAGGCCAGAACCTGGGGGTAGCAGGCATTGTGATGACAATGGTGCATGGTGATCAACCGGAGAGTGTTGAGGCTGAGGCGCAACTGCGCGCTGCTTTACCGGCCGGGATCATGTGTGCAACTTCAATACCAAGGGATGCTATTTTTCTACGAGCTAGTAGCTTGGGTGTTCCGGTCGGGTTGCTTTCGCGTAATCCGGTTGCGCCGGCTGTTGCCTTTGAGCAACTGGCGGCAGAGCTTGAAGGGAAATTGGGTTTGTCGGGAACTGAGGATAAAGATGATGGCGTCAAGCAGCTCTTGGATTGATACAGATGAACTGGCCAGGCTTGGCGCTGAACTGGTCAGTGAGAGTCTCGAGGATGCCTCTTCCTGCGGGGAAGAGGAGCCCCTAATGGATTTGTTTGGCGATCCTGTCGATCTAGGTCATGAGCAACAGGAGGAATTTCCCGTGAAACAGCAGGAACTCGGGCGCGCATCAGAGCAGTTGGCAGCAATTAAAGAGCGGGCATTGAGGAGTGGCTTGTTACGCTCTGAGGCCAGTGGAACAGGTTTGGAAGCAGTTACAGGAGTTAAGATGTTACCCGGCAGTGGAATTACTCTGGTAGAACGCTTGGAGAGTTTTGTGGCGTGGGCAGCAGGCAAGAGTGATTTAACAGGCTTGTTTATCACTGATCTAGGTGGCAATGAACTTGTGGAATCAGGAGCGGATCCAAGTCTGGTTGCTTCCGGTATCGCCTTGGCGGAAGGCTGGCAACGTGCGCGCGGGGAATTGGAAAATACAGCGATCAACAGTGTTTCTACCGCGGCGAGTGTCCGCGATTGGGAAGGTGAGGTGCTCACCGTGTTCTTCTGCCGTTCTGCTTATGGTCGGCATGTGCTTGGAGCTCTTTCACCCGGGGCACTGAGAATTACCCTGTCCGGGGGGCTGCGTTCCGGGTTCAGCCGCGTTATGGGTGTAGAGGAGTAGCCGTCGCTGGCTTTACCAGCCATGCATGTGAGTGTTTTATATCCGGGGATATGGAAGCGGTTACGCTATCATTGGCTACACCCGTTTAAGTTGGCGCCTTAGAGCTACAGCCAGTGTTGAGAGGGAAATGGCGATAAATGCGAACAAGGCAAGTAAATTGCTGCGCAGTGTTCGCATTGACATACCAAAATAGGTTTTACTTTGACCGAAGAAAACATTTGGTCGCATTCTCTCGGGATTCGCTTCGTAGAGCCGATAATCCTCGATCTCGATTTCGGCATTGGCCACTAGGTCCCGTATTCCCTGGTTCTGGTAAGTGTCGAGTGCAGAAATGCGATTTTTCCTGAGGAGATGATGCGTTTGCTCAAGCTTGAAGTCCCCGGATTTCAGATTCCGTTTTATTTTTTCCAGGTGCTTTTTTAGCTCATGGTGATTATCCGCCTCAAGGCTGAAGAGTGCTGCCTGCATTTCCTTGAGGGCGTCGAGTTTCTCAAGTTCCACGGGATTAAGGTCGGCGAGGCCGTCCTTATCCTGATCCGGTTTCAAGATCAGTGATTTTTGCTCGGCTGAAATTTCTGATACTGCCTGCGTTAGGGGGTTGCGTGTGTCCTGAGTGATGACCAGTGACTCGTATGCCCACCGCAAGGGCATTAGTTCACATATCAAAGGAACCTTTAAGTCACTTGTGTTTGCTGGAGGGTTTCCTTGATTGCCGGAGAACCATTCTCGCAAGTTGGAGACGAGATGCAGGTTGCGGTTCATTTCTTCATATTTGATGAGAGCTCCGCCAAGGATGATCTGTGGGATTAAGACAAGCGGTATGATGTTAAGTGCTGTTTTGGAGTCCCTTGCCACGCTTGAGATGAACAGTCCAATGGCGACTCCGGTGAGGGAAGTTATCAGCATCCATCCAAGGTATCCCCAGAACATGTCCCGGACTTCGAGTATGGCGTTACCTATTGTGAGGTAGATAATGCATTGCACGAGAGCAAAGGCGCCAAGGGTTATAAACTTTCCAGAGATATATTGACGCACTCGGATTCCGTGGCCGCGTTCTCTTGTCAACATTCCGCGGTCACGGATAATTTCCTCTGCACTGTTTGTTAGTCCAAGGAATAGCGCAACCACAAGGGTGAGGAACAAGTAGGTGGGGATGTGAGATGCTGAGCCAAAGGTGTATACCTCTTCTTCTGAGTAGCGTAATGTTGTTGCGATGAGAGTCGACAGAGCAGGAGCCGCAAGCAGTGTCGTTATCAGGTTTGCCCGGTTGCGGAGCTTGCTTAAGAAGGCCCGTTTCAAATGGGTTGCGAAGTGAAGGAGGCTTTTCTTAAAGCCGCTTTTTGGAGGGAGAGGTAAGGGAAGCGCAACGGGTTTACGGGCGCCTGATGAATACAGTTCCGGTTCTTTTCGTTTCTGCGACTGAATGAATTCCCGGAAACGCTTGGCCCAGAAGTCTGGAGAGAATCGGCGGGCAGGGGTAAAATGGCCACGGGAATCCTGTTCATAGACGATTTTTCCGTTGGAGTCGCGCATGGGTGCCTCCAGGACATCGAATATGAAATCCGGTTGCCTTGGTGTATCATCTGGCCCTTGCAGGGTTGGCTTGGCGTGTAAGGTAAGGGGTTCTTCAGCATTGGCATTTCTGAAATACTCGAGCATGTCCTCAGGCGGGCCGAAGAAGGCGACCTTGCCTCCCTTGTCCAGCAGCAGCGCCTTGTCGAATAGATGAAAAAGGCGTGAGCTTGGCTGATGAATGCTGACAAATGTGATTTTATTTCTGGAAAGATCGCAGATAATTTCCAGGACGTGCTCTGAATCCTTTGAGGAGAGCCCCGAAGTAGGTTCATCAAAGAGGAACACTTCAGCAAGGCTGATCATGTCCAAACCCGCATTAAGGCGCTTGCGTTCACCCCCGGAAAGTAACTTATTTTGTGAATTTCCTGCACGTCGGTGACGGCATTGGCTGAGGCCGAGTTCCACTAGGATGGAGTCGGTGCGCTTGCGGCGCTCGGTCAGGTTCATATGGGGGCAACGAATTGCTGACGCGCAGTCGATGTTCTCCTCGACGCTGAGCAGTGGATCAAAGGTGTTATCCTGTGGGATGTATGAAATGAGATGCTGGATACTGGAAAGATTCTTATATAGGTTATGCCCGTTGATCATGACATGCCCATTGGTGGGGCGTAGGTGTCCCGCCAACGCACGGATAAGCGTGCTTTTTCCGCAACCGCTTGGCCCGATGATACAAATCATTTCGCCTCGATTTGCGCTGAGGCTTACATTTTCCAGTGCCCTTTCCCTGGCATTATAGATATGCTTCAGGTCCACGACGTCCAGGGTGTCGATTAAGTGTTGTTGCTTCTCATTAATCGGTTTTGTGTCGTGATGGGAGGGATTACAGGGAGCCTTTTCCCGAGTGCTTCCGGGCAATCGAAAGCTCGACCTGTCACCTTTTTCCTGGTGGGCATTCTCGGCAGAAGGTTTTTTCTTCCCAGAGGGCTTCATTCGTCGTGATTATTTGTGATTCACTGGGAGTTTCATATTTTCAAACAGCCCGCCATTGTGCTTGCCTTCTGGAGGGGGTGAGCAATTTTCATCGCGGGATTGCAAGATAACATACCGTCGCGCCTTGGGAACCGGCAAGTTGGAGGGAGGATGTGGAACACCATTTGGGGCGTAATCGCCCGATTGCTCCTAAGCTTGGTTTGTGGTAGTGTCTCTTCCCGGAGTTGCTTATTCTAGGCGCCCGAACTGACAAAATTTTCTTATGCCTGACAATAATCCTAACCGCCCTGAAGGCGATGAAGATCCCAAAAAACCGGGGGATGGAGAACAATCTTTTAATTGGCGTGGTCTCATTCTCATGTCGATTGCGGTGATGCTGATTGTGGCGGCATTTACAGCTAAGGGGGATGGGGGGAGTTTCAAAACGATCCAGTGGCCGGAATTTGTTAAAAATGTTAATGAGGGCAAGGTGGATGACGAAAAACCACTTCGCCTTGTGACAAAGGAGGGGAGCGCAGAGGAATATCTAATCGGCAGCAGGACGGTTAGCCCGGAGGGGGGAGCGGAAGGATTTAAGGTGCTTGTCAATATTGATTTCCAGAAGGAGGAACTTCAGGAAATTCTCAGTGGCAATGCAGGTGGCAATGCAGGTGGAAGCGAAGGGGATGGAAAAGAGGGAACCCAGCGTAAGCCTTTAGCCTACACGGTTGAGGTGGACAGCAATATGTTGAGCAGTGTTCTGCTGGGTTTGCTGCCGATACTCCTTATTCTTCTGATCCTTTATTTTTTCTTCCGTCAGCAAATGCGTATGGCTGGTCGTGGAGCAATGAGCTTTGGCAAGAGCAAGGCCAAGAAAATGGAGATAGAAACGAACAAGGTGACTTTCAAGGATGTTGCCGGTGTCAGTGAGGCAAAAGAGGAGGTATGGGAACTTGTCGAGTTTCTCAAGGACCCCAAAAAATTTCAACGGCTGGGAGGTCAGATTCCCAAGGGGGTGTTGATGGTTGGAGCGCCTGGAACGGGGAAAACCCTGCTTGCTAGAGCCATTGCTGGAGAGGCAGATGTGCCGTTCTTCAGTATTAGTGGATCTGACTTCGTGGAAATGTTCGTTGGCGTGGGGGCATCCCGTGTTCGCGATATGTTTGAGCAGGGCAAGAAACATGCGCCATGTCTCATTTTTATTGATGAAATAGATGCAGTGGGGAGGCATCGAGGGCATGGCTTGGGCGGTGGTCATGATGAACGCGAACAGACATTAAATGCTCTGTTGGTGGAGATGGATGGGTTTGATACACAGGAAGGTGTCATTATTATTGCAGCAACAAACCGTCCAGACGTTTTGGATCCTGCGTTGTTACGGCCGGGGCGTTTTGATAGGCAGGTGACAGTGGCTTTGCCTGATGTAAAAGGGCGCAAAGCCATTCTAGAGGTTCACGCAAAGAAGGTGAAGATGGCAGAGAGTGTGGATCTGGGAGTCATTGCTCGTGGGACCCCGGGATATTCCGGTGCGGAATTGGCGAATGTGATTAATGAGGCGGCGCTGTTGGCTGCCAGAAGGGGGCTTAAGGCGATTACCTTGAGTGAGCTTGAGGAATCTCGTGACAAGGTGCGCTGGGGCAAGGAGCGTCGCAGCCTTGCTCTTAGTGAGAAGGAAAAGGAGAACACGGCCTATCATGAGGCAGGGCATGCTATTCTCAATGAACTTTTGGAACATACAGATCCTTTGCACAAGGTCACCATCATTCCTCGTGGTCCTGCCCTTGGGGTGACAATGTTCCTTCCCGAGGAAGACAAGTATACCCAGCGGAAATTTGAGATGCTGGATCATCTCATCGTTTCAATGGGGGGACGTGTTGCCGAGGAGATTATTTTTGGTGATGTGACAAATGGCGCAGGAGGCGACATCAAGATGGCTACTGATGTGGCTCGTAAGATGGTCTGCCAGTGGGGAATGAGTGAGGAGTTGGGAATGATTGAGTATGGAGATCACCAGGAGCACACTTTTCTTGCGCGAGACATGACCAGCAGTCGTTCCTATTCAGAGGATACTGCTCAGAAAATTGATCATGAGGTTAAACGGTTGATCGATAACGCTTACAGCAAGGCAAAGGAAATGTTGCTTGAGCACAAGCGCGAACTTGATCTGATTGCGAAGGCATTGCTGGAATATGAGACCTTAAATGCCTCTCATATTCGCGATTTGATGAGTGATGGTGCCATGAGCGATCCGCCTGCAAGCCCTCTGCCTCCGGATTTACCTGATGCAGAAGAGGAAAAGCCGAAAGTCATTGATGACGATTGTCGCACAGGCAATGATCCGGGATTATGGGGTGACCAGGCTCCTGCAGGGGCTTGAGGGGAAAGCTTTTGGGAATTTGATAAATATCAATACCTGCAGGCTTTGCTGAACCGGAGAAGCCGGGTTATTGGAGCCCGTTACAGTGAGGCTTCATTTCTCTTTCCTGGCTTGTTCAAGCAACTGATCAAATTTTTTTGATCGGTTGGCATAGTTCGGATACCTGTGACCATCGATCTCAGGGCGGTATCTCCAGTGCTTATACATCCAGAGCCAGGGCTCCGGGAAATCTTTTATATGCGGTTCAAAAGCGTCCCAGCATCTTTGCGCAATATCGGTGGGAGTGCAGTCAGAATGTATGCGGATTGGCGAAAGTATTTTGATCAGGCAGGTGCCATCCGAGCAGGGTATAGAAATGCTGGGAATCAACTTTGCCCCGGTGCGTTGGTGGAGGAAGGCATGAAGACCGGTAACGCACGTAAGAAAAGAAAAACAGCGAATTGGCGTTGCCGTGTTGTCCGGTTGAACGTTTAGGTCCGTAAGGAAGGCGGCGTGTCCACCAGATTTAAGTGCTTTCAAGAGCCGTATCATTGCCCTGCGGGAGGAAATTACCTTGTGACCGCTGAGTTGTCGTTGCTTGCTGAAAATACTAGTGAGCAGTGGGTTTTTAAAGTCCTGTGTGACAAGAGTGAACGGGGCCGCGCGGTAGCCCATCATCAAACCGAGCCATTCGAAATTACCGTAATGCGGCGTCACCCAAATGGCTCCTTCATTAGCGGCCTTGTTGAAAGCATCCTGATTTTCAATTTCGACTTGGATGAAATGTGAATATTTCTCCTGGGTCAGGCGCGCAGACCAGAACAACTCACACATGCTACGAGCGAAGAACTGATAGCTTTTCTTTACGAGATCATCTGGTCGCGAGCAAGGAAGTATACCTGTGGCGATTACTGAGCGAACGTTTGCGAGAGCGCTCTCGCGTCCGCGTTTGTCCACGAGGTATGCCAGATTCCCTAATCCCTTGGCCATTGATAGCATGATGGCATTCGGGAGCAGTGGAATGATTTTGGCCATTAAGGTAATAGCCAGCCATTCAAGTCGGTAACGGAGTTGCTTAGCAAGTGAAGGCATGTTCAACTGTGTAACTAAATAGCGAGACCATTAAGATGGATAGGGGACATTTACATGAAATTCTAGAGACTATTCTTACTGTTCCGACAGCTCCTTTCCACGAATATCATGTGCGGGAGGCTATTCTCCAGTTGCTGAAGCCTTGTGATTCGGTTCAAATCAAGGAGGATGATTTTGGTAACTTGATTGTTCTGTATGGTGATCATACTGCAACCCCGGGGTGGATTTTTGGCTCGCACATGGATCATCCAGGGTTTGTTGCATTGCCGGAAGGCTCGGGGTTTCAATCGGCAGCGGCCAGGATCCGTGATCAGTTCACCTTTTTAGGGGGTGTTCCAGAATCCTATTTATTGCGGAAGTTTCCAATCAGGGAGTTTGGCCGTTTTGCCATGTGGGATCTTCCGGGTTTTGATGTGCGTGGAACACAGATATGGTCGCGTGCCTGTGATGATCTGGTTGGCTGCGCAGTTATAGTGGCTTTGCTAATTGCTTTGGATCGCAGCGGGGTTGAGCTTTCCTGTGCTGCTGTTTTTACACGTGCCGAAGAGGTGGGGTTCATTGGTGCGACGAGGTTGGGGAAAGCGTGGCCGTTTCAACCGAGTTCGTGTTTCGTTTCCATTGAGACGAGTGTTGCCGTGGATCGGGCCACCATGGGAGGTGGACCTATGTGCCGCGTAGGGGATCGCATCTCAATATTTGACCATACGGCAACGGCTGCGATTCTCGAGGCAGCGCAAAGGCGCTCGATAAAAGTTCAGCGCGCTTTGCTGGATCGTGGAGCTTGCGAGGCTTCAGGGCTTCAGGCTTATGGAATCCGCACAGCAGGAATCTCGGTGCCTTTGGGCAATTACCATAACTGTGGAAAGGAAGATGTAATATCACCGGAATTCGTGGAATCCTTCGATGTTGAGGGATTGTTTGATCTGATGGCGGCCATCCTTGAGGAGTTTCCGCAAGGACCAATGGATTGTTCTGAGGTTTTACGTAAGCGCTTTGAGTCCGGGGTAGATACTCATTTGCCGTTTATTAAGGGCACTTCAGATTTATTTTTGCCCCTTAATGATTAGCGCATTTTAGCTTCAGGCCGGTGTAGCCTTTTCGGCAACCCGTTTTCCTGCGAGCTGCTCCGCATGGTTTTGCGGAATGGGGGGAAATAAAGAACGTCCGGTTCTTTCGAGCCGGACGTTCTTTACAACATGAAACACAAACAAACAGTTACTGAATTGTAACGCGTGAAGATAGTAATTATTTAAATTATGTCAAATATAAACAAAACAAAAATTCTTATTATATGCCTATAAGCTCTGTTTATATAGGATATAGGTCTAAGAATGAGCTTCGCCAGGTAATGAGCTTTGCCAGGTGATGAGCTTTGCTAGGCATGAGCTTTGCCAGGTTGATAAGATCGATTTATGATTTGCAGGTGTTCTCGGGTTGCTATTTCAAGGATTTGATGTCGCTTGAAGCATCATTTTGAGAACTGCCCTGGTTGATGTCGACAAGTAAGGAAAAAGGATCTTCAAAGAAGCAGGCGAAGCGTATCAATATCCGGACTCCAGCCATTATGGAGCGGGTGCAGGCCGAGGTGGAGAAGCACTATCGCAGCGAGATTGTTGAAAAACTGCGCCAGGGAGATGGCAGGCTGATCTTGGGGAATACGACGGTTAGGCTGGCGAAACAGTTCGGTTTTTGTTATGGTGTAGAGCGCGCCATCGACTTGGCCTATGCAGCCCGGCGGGTGTTTACTGGCAAGAACATATACCTGATTGGCGAGATTATTCACAATCCAGAGGTTAATCGCCAGTTACGCGAAATGGATATAAGGAATATTGGGGGTCAATCTCCCGATGCCCGGATTAGTGACTTGGGGGAGAATGATGTGGTTATTGTCCCTGCCTTTGGTGCTGAGCTTGCATTAATGGATCAATTGAAGGCCCAAGGATGCCAGATGGTGGATACGACGTGTGGTGATGTGATGAGCGTCTGGAAGAGAGTGCGCAAATATGCCAAGAACGATTACACATCCATTATCCATGGTAAGGCTGATCACGAGGAAACGCGTGCGACTGCGAGTAGGGCTCTCAGTGGAGGGGGGCATTACCTTGTGGTTCTGACACTAGGAGACTGTGATTACTTATGTGATTATATTTGTAACGGGGGCAGTTCAGCGGACTTTTTGATCAGATTTGAAGGCGCTCATTCAAGAGGGTTTGATCCGGATTTGCACCTGAAAAAGATTGGGGTGGCGAATCAAACGACAATGTTAAAGGGGGAAACTGAAGAGCTTCAAAGACGTATTGCCGCCGCCGTGGCGGATAGGGATAAGACAGGTCTGGATGGTCTGGATGGTCTGGATGGTCTGGATGGTCTGGATGGTCTGGATGGTCTGGATGGTCTGGATGGTCTGGATGGTGTGGGGGATGGGAGTAGGTTCCAGTTTTTCGACACTATTTGCGGGGCAACCCAGGATCGACAGGATGCTTTGTTTGAGATGCTTAAGGCGCCGATGGATATGTTGTTGGTTGTAGGTGGTTACAACAGTTCAAATACTACCCACCTTGTTGAAATTGGAGGTGAACAAGTTCCTTCATTTTTCATTCGTGATGCCGCTTGCCTGAGGAACCTAGAACAGATTGTGCATTTCGATTTAGGGGAGAAATCCGAGATTTCTGCTTATTCCGGGAGCATTATGGATTTGGCGAAGCCGGTTGTCGTTGGAGTGACGGCAGGGGCTTCATGCCCAAATAATTTAATTGAGGACGTGATTGCGAGGGTGTTTGAAATTCGAGGGCACAGTCGCGAGGAGATTCTAAGGATCGAATGAGGTATTGCCTTCGGGGAACACTGAAAAGGGTGGGTGTTTTCGTCATTCAGGAAATCGCTGCCGCGTATTAGCGGGAGCTAGATCAAGTAAGGATGAGCAATGATATTAAGGGGGCACGGGCAGTATTAATTGAGTGAACTCGAAGTGTTTTTTCTCAACGAGATTTGATAACAACAACATTTTTTTGTTTTTCTTTTTTGTCTCATAGTGATCCGAAGTGAATTTTAATTGAGATTTCATGGTGTCGTTAAGGTGCAGGGTGAGCGGGGTTATAAGAAGAAATACATGTGCTAAAATCTTTTCTATGTTTGTGGTTGTGTTGTTTAAGCACATGCTATTCGAGCAAGGGTGCATTTGTTTTTGACGCCCGCATCCCTTGATAACAAAGAGTTCTTTGCGGTTTGGCACGAATTCCTAAGACGTCGTTTGTTTATAAAAAGACAAGCTTAGAAATTGATTTCCGGTTCAGGAAACTTGTGTTTTAAAATGCAAGCCAGAGTGATTTTTTGTGATGCTGAGCGGAGGGAAAAAATGTGTTGCAGTGTTTTTTTTTGTCATTTCAGAGCGACATAAAAAAAATTTGCATGATAAAAAAAAACAAACCACTTTATCGAGGCTCGTTAACAAGCCTATAAA
>JAAESJ010000644.1 GCA_024229495.1 Verrucomicrobiaceae bacterium
CCGCCCACGTAGGCGGCTGTATCGCCAGCCATCACCGCTATTTAGGAGGTTACACATGGAAGGATACCCTTCCCTCTCCAGATGTCGGAATCTTTGCGGCTGGTCGATTCATCCTGGTTTTCAATGTACGGTCACGGTTCGGAGCTGTCTCTTCTATCTTGGCCGTCGGGCAAGGCATCTTGCTTCGCACCAAAAACTGATAGGCTCCTTGCCTACTTCTGCACTTACCTCTCACGTAGCTCATTAGAGAGACCGTAGTGCCTTCTGTGGAGTCAGTATCCGGCAGGGTCGGTTTTATCCAAATGCCGATTGAATGACTCGCCTCAGATGGCGGGGCCTCGTTGTGGGCGGGGAAGAGAAAGAGCAGGTCGGGCGGGGCTGCTGCCCCTTTCGACCTTTGTATGATACATATTTATCGGTAGATGTAAAGCGAAACCGGGGACAAATAAGGGACTTTCCAAAGTACCCGAATAGCGGACAACGTGTGGCCACATTACGGACGGAGATGCAGGCCCTGCCAGTGTTGCGAATGGTTCGCAATAATCGCCGGACTTGTAAACCGTGGGGGGGCGACGGCAGGCCCCTAGCATCGCGGCGTGTCTCTGTCAAACCCTGCCATGCCCTGCCATGCCTCTGCGTTGTTGCGACGGGTTCTCAATAAGCCATGCCTCTGCGGTGTTGCGACGGGTTCTCAATAAGCCATGCCCTGCCAGTGTTGCGAATGGTTCGCAGGAAGCGGCAGGCGGCGAGGGGCCATGGGGGGATTCGGGAAGACCCGCAGGGTATATATACCCCCTCACATTTTTCAGATATTTTTCCGGAAACCGATGCCCCTTCCGGGCGTCCCACGCACAGCAAATCTCAATGGCTCACTACTGAATCACACAGG
>JAAESJ010000645.1 GCA_024229495.1 Verrucomicrobiaceae bacterium
GTTTCATCCATGTGGTCAAGGACATTCATGGCACGCAGGCGCGAAAAGGCATTCTTCTCTTTCATTACTGATTCCAAAACAACCACAGCGCGACCTCCCTCACCCAGGGCAAACAAGGCCTGAGCGGCAGCAGTACGGACATCAGCTGATGAATCTTTACTCAACCTTAGTAAGTCAGCCCTCGCTCTTGCCGCCTTCCCGGCAAGCATAATGCACCCTGTTGCCCCCCAGTAACGAACAGCCGCGTCAGAATCCTTCATCATCTCACGCAATTCTCCAAGGTCATCAGCGGTTGCATTAACCGCCTTCTCAGCAGCGGACTTTATCTTGGACAGTGGATATTCTTTGTCATCCTTACCAAACTCGTAAGGAGTAAGGTTAGCTCTCCGCTCATGCATCTGTCCTTCCGGAAGGAACCCAAGATCCCTGATTTGCAATTGCCAACGATCCAGTTCTGCCGCCAATCGTGCGAGTTGGTCGGCATGCTCCGGACTGGAAGCCAGGTTCTTCACCTCATGCGAGTCCGCCTGGATGTCATAGAATTCAATGGGGGGCTTCGGCATCCAGAAAGCACTCTGCACCGCGTTGAGTTTTCCCTGATCAAACATCTCTTTCCATAATCGCGTGGTGTCTGTCTGGAACATGTAGGCAATATATTGCCCGTAGATCTGGTGCGGGTTGTAATTGCGTATATACTTGTAGCGCTTATCCCTGACGGCCCGCACCATGTCATAGCGCTCGTCCATACGGCCGCGAAAGGCATGGATATATTGCCGAGGGGCAACTGCATGCTCGCCGAGGAAAGCCTTACCGTGCATGTGCGAAGGCGGCTTGATCCCCGCAAGGCTCAAAACCGTCGGCCCAAGATCAACAAAGCTTACCAAGCGATCAGTCTTCTTACCCGGCGCAATCTCGCGCCAATGCTTCCACTTCTCCGGAATCCTCACCAACAGCGGAATGTGAATGCCCGAATCCCACAACCATCGCTTGTGCCTGGGCATTCCTGAACCGTGGTCCCCGTAATAAAAGACAATGGTATTCTCATTCAGGCCCGCTTCCGCAAGTTCCTTGAGATTAGCGGCCACGATTTCATCAAGCTTTGAGACATTGGCGTGATATTGCGCCCAATCCCTTCTCGTTTCAGCTATATCAGGATGATAGGGAGGCACCGGTGCCTTTGCAATTTTGTGATGAGGGAAAGACTCCTCCCGGAGGCGAATCTTGCTTTCATGTGAAATGGTATGGTTGAAAATGGCAAAGAAAGGCTTGCCCTCAGGAGCATTTTTCCAGTGGGCCTGACGCCCCGATTCGTCCCAGGCTCCGGGTGGCTCAATCAGGTTATAGTCCTTCTTCGAGTTGTTGCTGCAATAATACCCCGCCTCACGCAGGTAATGGGAATAAAACCTGATACCTTCCGGAAGCGGAGCCCGGCTGCGCATATGCTGACTGCCAAGTGCCGGCGGATACATCCCGGTGATGATTGTTGAACGAGCCGGGGCACACACACCAGCGGTTGCAAATGCATTGGCATAGATGGCACTCTCTGCCGCCAATCCATCAAGTGCCGGGGTATGGGCATATTGTTGGCCATAGGCACCGAGATCGGGCCCGTTGTCCTCACTGGTGATCCAGAGAATGTTAGGCCTTTGACCTAACACCGATCCCAAACCAACAATCCCGCTTATAAGTATAGTTAGAATTTCAGCTTTCACGTATTTAAGTTTTTCTCTATCGACCACGTCACTGCATGATATGACAAGTTGCAGAAAGTAAAAAGTTTATCCGCCGGATCAAATAGTAAAATGATTTGAAGTTGGTTCCCGAAATTCGGCATTTCCCTCCGCTAATCCCAGCAGTTTAAACCCTGTTAGATGAAACATTCTGGATCACCACTGGGCATCCCGTCAGCATCATATCTGGGTGTTTTATCCCTGTTCTCCTTCCCGATGATATGAAGGGTTAACTCATTGATCCCAAAGCACCTTCTGGATCAGGAACTCCATTAGCATCCCATAGATTTCAGACTGAAGCATCGCCATCCATTCCTCGGAAACCGGACCACTCTCCACTTCCTCTGACTCATCAGGAAAATCATGCCTGTGATGCAATACCAATCTCGCCTGATTCAAGGCACTGCACCAGCTTTCAGCGTGAATGTCAGGAACCGTAATTGCGTAATAATCCATACCGTCAATATCCTCAACACTCGCAGATGCAATGTCGGACACTACAGTGCGGAGAGCCCTGTCGAAACCGGCCCGGATATCCGGGCCTGCGTACTCCCCCCAATCCTCCTCAATGGATATTACTTCATTCTGTTCAAGTTTTGCAGTGGGAGTAACCGGTGATGGATAAAGGCGATCAAGCGCGCCATCACAACCAGCGGGATTCGCAGACTCCTTGATACGGGAAAGCATGAGATATTCCAGCTCAGAAACCTTTTCCAGAGACCATGTGCCCTCATTATGACTGGTTAATTCCATTAAGCCGACATTACTCCACCGGTTCCATCGCCGCCAACAACTGGTATGATTGCAACTGCTGCACGAACAATTCAGCTTTCTCGCGATCCCCTGTCCAAACAATAGCCCTGCCCTTCTGATGAACCTGCAACATCAGGTCAGTCGACTTTTGCTCTGAATAACCAAAAATGCGACGAATCACCATTGTAACAAAGCTCATCAGGTTCACAGGATCATCAAAAATCAACACCTGCCAAGGGGCTGCGAGACTATCACTGACTGCCGTATCGGAAACAGGGGCAGCCTCAACCTCAATATTGGCATTCTTCACATTCATAAAGACATCCCTCCGGCACTTGCTTGCCATCCGCTAAGATGCCCGGCAAGTGCCTTGCGGATCGACTCTGGAGAGGCAATAACATCACTGGAGAATATCTCCTGCCATTGCTCAACACTCTCAGGCATGAGAGCCGTAATGCCTGATCCCATTCGCCATTCAAAATAAACATATGCCATTACCGCCTGCAATAACGGCAAACTAAATAGCGGAGCATGAACTGCAAACGCCGTCGTAAAGGTACATGCCGGACGATGTGCACTTAGCTTTCGCAATAGTCCCATCCCTCTTCCCTCTCCGCGGGCAGTAAATACTGCTGATGAGCACACACCCAATCGCTGGGCCGCCGAAGCAGGTATTTCGTCCAGCAACTGGTCATCAGCGGCAATCACCTTCTCCATATTTCCCGCACATGAGGCATTATAAACCAATGCGAAATGCGGCAACAGCACCCCTTGGAAACATTGATTGTAGAATTCATCCCAGTTCTGTTCTTCGCCAAGATAAGCCAATGCACTCTGCGGGCGGATTCCGTGACAAGCATTCCTGATGGCACGCCACGCTTCCATTCCGTCACCGGCAATATCACGGTAGATGGATTTTCCATTCATGGCATGCATGTCATTTCCATTGACTATATATCGCTAGCAGCGGGTGGAGAAAAGAAAACTCATGCATGTCGTCAGAACCATTAACGGGAATCCTTCCAGATTCTTTCCTGGATCGCACTCATCTCCTCAAATTCCATGTCAGACTTGTCATTGAATCCCCCCAGATGCAACAAGCCATGGATGACATAAAGAAGGAGTTCAACCTCAGTGGAATGGCCTAACCCTGAGGCCTTCTCCTGCGCCATATCCGCACTAACTATGATTTCACCGTAATCAAAGGTAATCACATCAGTTGCCGTTGAGTCATCCAGAAACCTCTCGTGCACCTCGGATAGCCTTGAACCGCTAACAACACTGACCTCAAGATGCTCCAGGCCAACCAACGGGGAATCAGAAACCGCCTGCTTAACACACCGGGGAATAGCCCTTTCAGCCCCTTGCCTAATATAATCAACATCAAGGCTGACCTGCTCCTGGAGATTATACAACCGAAGCAGTGGTTCTGCAGGCACAGAACTCATGGAAGTGAAGCATCCGCCTTATTAGCCTTGCCGGCCTGTAGTCCATTCCTCGATGATTTCTTGCCCGATAAATGACTCTTCGCTGAACCGTTTCGATCTCCGTCCTTGTTATTCTCTTTCGGATAGGTAATCCGGCTATGCAACATGCTACGCAAAGTGGAATTAAAGCTTTCTGAGATCACTTTAATTTCCCGCAGGGTCAAGTCACACTCACTGAGTTGACCATCGAGTATCCTGCTGCTGACGATATCCTCAATAAGTTGTGTAATCTTCCCGGGCGTAGGTTTCTCCAAGGTGCGTGACGCACTTTCCACTGCATCAGCCAGGCTGATGATACCGCTCTCCTTAAACTGCGGTTTTGGACCAGGATAACGGAAGCTCTTCTGTGTAATTACAGGAATATCATCATCATTTAACTCTCCTTCCTCATATCTCCCACGTGCCTCCTTCTCCTGCTCGAGGGCCTTCCTGTAGAAAAAGTATACCAGCGATGTCCCGTGATGCTGCTCAATCACATCAATGATCCTGGAGTTTAACTTATGGGTAAGGGCAATATCAACACCCTCCTTCACGTGTGCAGTGATGACCAAAGCTGACATTGTCGGGGTCAAGTCATCATGTGGATTATCGGCTTCTCCAATATTCTCGATGAAATACTCCGGTTTGGCGAGCTTGCCTATATCGTGAAAATAAGAGCAGACCCGGCACATTGTCGCATTTGCACCAACTGCCTCGGCAGCAGACTCAGCAAGATTTGCCACCAGCAGGCTATGATGATAACTGCCAGGAGCCTCAATCGTCATCCTGCGCAAGAGGGGGTTATTAAGATCGGCAAGTTCAATCCATGAGATATCAGTGGTAATCCGAAACAAACTCTCCAGAACAGGAAGCACGCCTCCAACGACCATTGCTGTCACAACACCTCCAAGCAAAGCCGCAAGGATGCCATAGCCCAAACCCATCCAGTCCACTACCTGACTGCCAAGCAAATCCGCTCCAATCATTCCAAAAAGAAAACCAAAGCCGGTTACCGAAAGGCCGATCAGAAATCCAGCGCGCACAAGGCCGCTGCGTTTCCTCACCCCATCAGTGACAATCACTGCGAGAAAGCCCACAACAAGACCCGCAACAACCATTGGCAGGGATTGCTCCGCTCCAACCAATAAGGCACCCCACACCGAACATAAAACAGTGACGAAGAGCGCCTGTGTCCTGCCCAGCAAAATCGATATTACCATTGGAGCCAGAGCAAAAGGGGCAAGTAAAAACCCGTAATGATCCCCCCGCTCTCCGAAAGTGCCACTATCCACCAACGCAAAACTTAAGCGTAGCAATGCCAAGTGAATAAACATGATGCCGAAAATCAGCAGGACTCGACTATTGCGACGGAAACTGGACGGATGATTGATGTAAAAATGCACCAGGGCAATCAACAAAACCACTATCCCCAGCATCGTGGAACGCCAGGGCGTGCCCACCATTGGCAATTGCTCACCAGTCGCTCCCATAATTAATACACTTAGGCCAATAGCAAATAACAGGAACAGCGAACAACGAACCACCCCCGCATCGCGCAATTTCTCCACCCATTCCCTTTCGCTGTGCTTACGACGGGTTTTTTCGGTCATTAGACCTCGCCGTCTTAGCTGGAGCCTCTTGAGAGCCTTGATCATGAGAAATTAAATCCAGAATACGCAAAAAGTGCAGAACACTATCATGCCGGGATAGCGGGCAAGCGTGAAAAAAATATACTGGGTCTTTACCTTTGGGGATTCAGTAAACGGGATACTCGCAACGGTTTATCTGCAATGGGGAAGAAGGATTGAGCATGATGCATTCCTGAACATTCTCAACTGCATTAAACTAAATAAACCGTAAGACAAAATCAACGCTTCTCGAGGACTTTTGCAAGTCCCTTTTAGTTGTCAGTCAACTGCTTTTTCTCTCTCTACTCTCGTCGTATGCCTTTATAATAGAGGCAACCACGTGATGTCGCACGACATCACGCCTTTCAAACTCAATAAAATCAATACCTTCTATGCAGGGAGAAAGGATTTCCATCGCTTCGCTCAATCCGGAAATCACACCCCCTTTCAAATCCACCTGAGAGGGATCCCCGGTAATCGTGCAGCGGGACTCCTCGCCGAGCCGGGTCAGAAACATGAACATCTGCTCACTGGTGGTATTCTGAGCTTCATCAAGAATTATTGCCGCATTGTTCAAGGTTCGTCCGCGCATATATGCAAGAGGAGCAATCTCAATCTGCCCGAGCTCAATCATTTTATTCACCTCGTCAGGATCCACCATGTCGTAAAGGGCATCATACAGTGGACGCAAATACGGAAGGATCTTCTCAGTAAGGTCCCCCGGAAGAAATCCCAGAACCTCACCCGCCTCGACTGCCGGTCTTGTAAGGACCAGCCGTTTAACTTTCTTCTGTTTTAACGCAGACAGTGCTGCTGCAACTGCAAGATAGGTCTTACCCGTTCCAGCCGGCCCAACTCCAAACACAACATCATTCCCTTCTATCGACTTTAAATATGCCAACTGGTTGCGCGTCCTTGGTATTACCGGCGGAAGTTTCCTATCACCCAGCAATTGATATCCCAGTAACTCGGTAACCGCCCCCTGCTCTCCGGCTGCGGCACCTTCAATGGCAAAAACAAAAGCCTGCCGACTGATCTGCGAGCCATTCCTGCGAGCCACCTCGAGATCATGAATCGCAGAAACGGCTCGTGCGACAGCAGCATCCTCCCCCTCAAAATCAATCCATGAATCACGGGTGGTAACCCGCACATCCAGCATGGATTCTATCTCCTTCACTAGGGAAATATCACCAGCCAATAATGACAGAAGGAAGTGAGCATTCTCAAAATCGAGTTTTTCTTTGGCCATTAGGGAAAATAAGATCCAATAAATCCGCTATTGATAGCAATTGCAGGCATGATGAAACAAATCCTCAATACCAAAGGAAAAATACCATTAACTGAAACCTCAGCAACAGCAGGCACGCTATGTCCCTGCTGAGAAAGAATGACTCGTCCGGGGGTAAAAAGCCAACATCCGGGAATTCGTGACGTGGTGACCATACATTGCGGTATTTCCATATGAACATGGAATTATAACTCCATGAGGCGATTTTTTCTACAATTCCGGGCGAAAAAGATAAATGCGCAGTTGAAGCAACCGCTGATTGCCAGTACATCCATATTCCGTGGACGAATCACGCCTCGGTAATACTCTCAAAGAATTCGCTGACAAGAAAATCTTGGTGATCGGCGACGTCATGCTGGACCGCTTCCTATGGGGCAATGTCAGTCGCATTTCCCCTGAGGCGCCAGTCCCTGTTGTTGAAATAGAACGGGAGGAGCTCTATCCCGGCGGCGCCGCTAATGTTGCCCGTAATCTCCAACCCTTCGCCAAGAGTGTCTCAGTGATGGGCATTACCGGCAATGACCGCGAGGGAGAACAACTCATTGAGATTCTCACCCAACGAGGACTTAACACCGAGTGCATACAAAACTCTGAAAGCAACATCACCACGGTCAAAACGCGTGTTGTCGCCCGTCATCAACAGGTTGTCCGTATCGATCACGAAAGACATTCCGCCTTAAGCGATGCACAGGAGGAACAAGCAGTCCGCCAGATTACCGAACGACTTCCCGAACTAGACGCCATCATTATCCAGGATTACGGCAAAGGCTTCATCACTCAACGACTCATTGACCGTATCAGCAAAGCAGCAAGCTCAAGCCAAACGGTAATCACCGTTGATCCAAACCCTAACAATCCGATCATCTGGCGTGGAGTAACAGCCATCAAGCCAAACCGCAATGAAGCATTCAACTTCGCGAAAACAGCGGAGGCGACCATCTGCAATCCACCATCTGAAGACAACACTCTAAGGCGCATCGCACAATCATTATTCGACCTATGGGAAACAAAGCACCTGCTCATTACCCTTGGAGAACAGGGCATGGTGCTGTGTGAAAATGAATCCAACATTATACATATCCCCTCACGCGCTCAGGAAGTATTTGATGTCTCCGGAGCCGGGGACACGGCAATTGCCATTTTCACCCTTGCCCTTGCATCCGGGTTAGAAGCGGTGGAGGCAGCTGAAATATCCAACTGGGCCAGTGCTGTTGTCATCGGTAAGTTCGGCACGGCCACCCTTGAACCAGAAGAACTCCTCTCAGCCGCGAGTGATTGCCAATGAGCAACGCAACCACCCAGAGCAATATACTTGGTGTCATCCCCGCTCGATGGGACTCCAGCCGTTTCCCCGGTAAACCACTCCATCCCATTGCCGGCAAGCCCATGATCCAGCATGTCTGGGAGCGTTGCCAACTGGCTGAAAAGCTCGCAGCAACAATAATCGCCACTGATGACGAGCGTATCGCAAAAACAGCCACGGCATTCGGAGCACGGGTGAAAATGACCTCTTCAGAACACCTTTCCGGCACTGATCGAATTGCTGAGGCCATTGCTACCGAAAACGAATTCAGCCACGTGATCAATATTCAGGGCGACGAACCCCTGATTAATGCGGGGCTTATCGACCAGATCGCCACCAAACTCAGTGAATCCCCTGCAATCTCCATGATTACCGCCGCTTTGCCATTCGTTAACCATTTGGATCTTGCCAATCCCAACATCGTGAAGACAGTAATCACCAGAGATGGGCAAGCACTTTATTTCTCGCGAAGCGTGATCCCCTACCAGGACAGCAAAAATCAGGTAACCACCTGCTACAGGCACAAAGGAATATACGGATACACCAAGGAGTTTCTCCTGAAGTTCGTCCGCTGGGAACCGTCACCCCTGGAACTCGCCGAGAAACTTGAGCAACTGCGTGCTCTGGAAAATGGCGCGCAAATCCACGTAGTCATCACTGACGACGACTCCTCCGGCGTCGACACCCCGGAACAAGCCGACGTGGTTGAACAACTTCTCCTTGCCAACCACTAATTATCAATCACCATCATCTTCCTGCGCTACCAGAAATGAAAAATACCAAATTTATCTTTGTTACCGGGGGAGTTGTCAGTTCACTGGGGAAAGGACTCGCTGCAGCATCCCTTGGTACTCTCCTGGAGAAACGGGGTCACAAGGTTATCCTGCAAAAGTTTGATCCCTACTTAAACGTAGACCCGGGAACCATGAGCCCCTTTCAGCATGGCGAGGTCTACGTGCTTGATGACGGTGCCGAGACCGACCTTGATCTCGGTCACTACGAAAGATTTACAGGGGGGGTGCTCTCTCAGCTTAACAACCTGACTTCGGGACAGGTCTATGAGAACGTCATAAAAAAAGAACGCAAGGGTGATTACCTGGGTAAGACAGTGCAGGTCATCCCTCATGTCACAAACGAGATTAAAGGACGCATCTACGAAGTCTCCCAGCAGATGGATGCAGATGTCATTATTACGGAGATCGGTGGCACTGTCGGGGATATTGAAGGCCTACCATTCCTTGAGGCGTTACGCCAATTTGCCCATGAAGCAGGTCAGGAAAATGCCCTTTTTATCCATGTCACACTTGTTCCCTACATCGGAGCTGCAGGAGAACTAAAAACCAAACCAACCCAGCAAAGCATTGCCAAGCTGCGCGAAATCGGCATCCAGCCACAGGTAATCCTCTGCAGATCGGAACTGCAGATCGAGAATGATGTAAGGGAGAAAATCTCCATGTTCTGCAATGTTCCATCCAAGGCCGTTATCGAATGCCGTGATGTTCCCCACTCCATATATGAACTGCCACTCTATCTTCACGAGGAAAAACTCGACGACATCGTCTGTGATCTCCTGGGGCTTCCTCAGAAGGAACCCGATCTCGCGGCCTGGAAGGACTTTGTCTGGAGAGTTATTGACCCTTCACACGAAACACGCATTGGCGTTGTTGGAAAATACATCGAATTGCAGGATGCCTACAAAAGCATCTATGAAGCCCTCACTCATGCCGGTGCCGCTAACGACACGAGAGTAATCGTGGAACGCATCGACGCGGAAGACCTTGAAAACGATGTGGACCTGGAGGAACGACTCGACGGCATAGACGGCTTACTCATTCCAGGGGGATTCGGGGATCGGGGCATAGAGGGGAAAATCCATGCCGCTCAATTCGCACGCACGCGCGGCATACCCTATTTCGGGATTTGCCTGGGCATGCAGATAGCCACGATCGAGTTTGCCCGGAATGTCGCCAACCTCAAGAATGCCAACAGCACCGAGTTCGATCAACAAACCCTTCATCCAGTCATCTGCCTGCTGGAAGAACAGAAGAGCGTCACCCACAAAGGAGCATCAATGAGACTGGGGGCCTGTATATGTGACCTCAAGCCGGAAACCAAATCCTATGAACTCTACAAGAGTTCAACAATCAATGAACGTCACAGACACCGGTTCGAATTCAATGGCGACTACCGTAAACAACTCGAGGAGGCCGGGCTCGTCATTGCCGGGACATCTCCCGATGGCACCCTGGTAGAAATTGTCGAACTTGCCAATCACCCTTACTATGTAGCCGCACAATTCCATCCGGAATTTCTTTCCCGGCCGAATTCCTCACACCCTCTCTTTAAGGGCTTTGTCGCAGCTTCACTGGCTCGACGCATGAAAATATCCGGGCATGCCGGGAAAAAGGTTAACAAAAACGAATCCCGCGCCCAGTAAGCGCTTCTTACCGGCAAGCCCGCAAGATTCCGCAACGCTTTTGCACTCAGCAGGTCGGCCAACCGTTAGGGACAGATTTTTCTCCCATGAGTGCCGAAAATCATATTCCCGGTTTAAGGCATCTCATCACACTGGTCATTATCATCCACCTGCTCAGCCTGCCATTGCCAATGTTTAATGGCTCCAACATCCCGGGCAATCAGTTAAGTGGGGCAAGGGCAATGATTGAGATCCCCCTGGTAATGGCCATTGAATTACTGATCCTGCTCTCGGTTGCGATCTACATTCTGGTAATTTTTTCCCGACGCAAACCAAGAACAGAAACCACTATCGGCGTGTTTAACGGTTCACTGGTTCTGAGTCTGACCGCTCCCGCTCTACTCATGCCGCTGGCGGGCAGCAGAGCATCACAGGGAAACTGGCTGTTCTCCAATCTGCTGGAAAAGGAAACCCCCTCCACGGTTACCATAGCCTTCATGTCTCCACTCTGGGGATTCTGGCTATGGCTGGTTTCAATTAGCTTGATAGGACTTACCATCCACCTTGCAACCATTACGCGATGGAAAAGATATTCCCGCCAGTAAATATAGAATATCCCTTTTGAAACTCATCCGCAGATGCAAATTATGAATCCATCACAAACGCGGAACACGCATTCTTTCATGAACAATAGATTCCCGTGAAGATCGGCCTAATTTATCAGAAATTCATCTCCTCGGGAGGCATGGAGGCTTACCTGTTCCGCTTTGCCAAGGAACTAATTACCGCCGGTCACGAATTACACGTAATCACCGGTCAAACGGATTCCGCCACGGAGACAATTGGCGCCAACATCCATCCTGTCCAACTACCCAGACATTCCTCAACCCGGGCATTATTGAAGTTCGAAAGGGAATCTCGCAGGTGCGCAAATCAACTCCCGGTTGATGTAACAATTGGCTTTGGGCGCACAACGAAACACGACTTACACCGTGCCGGAGCAGGATGCCATGCCGCCTATATCCCGTTACTCAACCCTTTTAAGCGCAACGGAATTAAATGCCAACTCGAACTAAAACTTGAACGCGCGCTCTATACATCCGGACGCACACGACAATTCATTGTTAATTCAGCGTTGATAGGGGAGCAAATTATGGAGCATTATGACATTAACCCGGATGCCATTACCATCATCCACACTGCGGTTGATACGGAATACTTCAAGCCCTCCGAGGATGATGCCTCTCGCCAAGATCTCCGGGCATCCCTTGGAGCGGATCACGACAAACCGGTCCTGCTCTTTGTCGCCCGCTCCCACCGTCGCAAGGGCCTAGCGACCCTAATGGCAGCCTGGCCTGAGATCCATGAACTCACAGGCGCGCAGCTATGGATTGCCGGACCAGGGATCAAAAGGTTTATCAAATCCTTGCCCGCAAAAATGCATGAAACAATCACTGTGTTCACGGGACTTGAGGACATCCTGCACCTTTATCAGTCTGCTGACCTCTTCGTGCACCCGACACTCTATGATGCCTCGGCCAATACTGTCCTGCAAAGCATGGCCTGCGGGTTACCGGGGATTATTTCTGCTGCGGACGGTGCCCGGCAATTCATTGATGATGGCAACAATGGCTGGTTACTGGATGACCCCCGGGATCATTTGTCACTCACAGGGCTTGTAGTGGATGCCATCAACAATCCTAAACTCTCTGCTATGGGTAAAAATGCACGGCAACGCACTCTTCCCCTTACCTGGGAAGCACACCTAGAAGAATGGAAAAATCAATTTGAAAGAATCGCCCAAAGTCGGTAGTTACTTAATAACAATAAAAAAATGAACAAGAACCTGACACGTAGAAAATTCTCCCAAGCCGCTGCCGCCAGCACGGTATTCAGTTTAATTCCGGGCCGGGTCATTGGCGCAAACTCCAAGGTGAATGTCGCCTTCATTGGATGCGGTGCCCAGGGTGCAGGAGACGCGCATAATGTATATTCCACTAAATTGGTGAATCCTGTTGCCCTGTGCGATGTGGCACTCGGCACGAGACATACCGCCGGTTTGGAGAAAAAATTCAACACTGCTCCCAAGTTCAAGGACTTCCGTGAAATGTTCGACAAGATGGGTAAGGACATCGATGCCTGCACTATTGGGGTTCCCGATCATGCCCATTTCCCCATCTCGATGCGTGCCATGTCCGAGGGCATCCACTGTTACGTCGAGAAGCCACTGGCACACACCTTCCGGGAAATTGATTTAATGATCGCCGCGGAGAAGAAATACAAAGTCTCCTGCCAGATGGGAAACCAAGGGCACTCAGGTGCCAATTACCATCAGTTCAAGGCCTGGAAAGAGGCAGGTGTCATCAAGGACGTTACCAAGATTACCTCATACATGAACTCCGGAAGACGATGGCACCCATGGAAATTCGATGAGTGGCAAACCGGTGAGAAAATGCCGGAGGCAATGGACTGGGACACCTGGCTTGGCACCGCACCCGCACATCCCTTCAGCAAGTATCTTCATCCGGGAAACTGGCGCAGCTGGTATGAGTATGGCAACGGCGCCTTTGGTGACTGGGGGCCACATATTCTGGATACCGCACACCGTTTCCTGAAACTCGGCCTGCCAAATAAAATCACGGCAGTCCACCGGGAGGGAGTGCGTAAACTGATCTTCCCCATGGCAACAACCATTCAGTTTGACTTTCCTGCCAGGGAAGGCGAGCCACCCTGCGAGGTGCGTTGGTATGACGGGACCCGTAACAAACCTGAGCCACCTAAGGAATTGGAGAAAGGGCGTAGGCTGGATAATAATGGGAAAGTAATCTATGGAAAGGACCTCACCTTCAAGGGCACTTCACACGGCAGTCCGTTGCGCATCATCCCTGAGGAGAAAATGAAGGACATGGCAGGCAGCCTTCCTAAGTTCGGCGGCGGATCAAACCACTACCTGAACTTCGTTCTTGGCGCCAAGGGCGAGGAAAAGACACGCTCACCATTCCATGTCTCCGGTGTATTAAGTCAGGTGTTCTGCCTTGGCGTAATCGCACAAAGGCTCGGTGGAGAGCTTCATTTCGACCTCAAGACAAGACGCATCACCAACAATAAAGTTGCCGATGCACTGTTGGAAGGACCTCCCCCGAGAAAAGGCTGGGAAGAATATTACAAGATCTAGAAAGGCACCATCTAGCTCTTGGAGATCGACTCGTCCAAATTGAGTATCAGCGAAACAACCGCTGCATAAGCCGCCAATTGCTGGGGAATAATCCCTGCATCAGGAGAGCTCGCACCTCCCCCGGAAATATAGGCATTGGCAGCGGCGGGGTTGTTGTGAAATTCACTCAAGCGTTCACGATACTCTGCAAGCAAGACCTTAATCTCCCCGGACGTGGCACGACGCGAAGTGGAGAGCCTGAACGCATACCTCAAGCGATCTTCAACCGACTCACCACCCTCCCTGTAACAACGCTCAGCAAGAACCCTTGCGGCCTCCACAAACTGTGGGTCGTTGAGCAGGACAAGAGCCTGCAAGGGAGTATTGGTTCTTTCCCTCCGGGTGCGACAGGAGTTACGCCCATCACTGCCCAGGATGCGCATGTTAGCGGCAGGAATTTGCCGTTTCCAGTATGTGTAAAGGCTACGCCGATATAGCCCCTCCCCTTTGCTCTGGGTAAACGATGCATTAGATGAACCTATCGCATTACGTCCAAAAAGTACTGCAGGCTGATATGGATTCACCCCTGGTCCTCCCAGTTTATTAACCAGCAAGCCGCTAACCGACAAGGAATGATCACGGATAAACTCTGCGGCAAGACGCTGCCGAGGCGCATGGGAAATGAGACGATTACCGGGATCAACCCGGGCAATCCCCCGGGAGAGCGCACTCGACTGTTGATAGGTTGCCGAGGAGACAATTGTTCGAATCAAGCGCTTAATATCCCAACCCGAATCCATGAAATCAACCGCAAGATAATCAAGTAATTCCTGATGACTTGGACGCTCTCCCTGAGCCCCAAAGTCCTCGGAAGTCTTCACCAATCCAACGCCAAAGATCATCTGCCAGTAACGGTTAACTGCCACCCTTGCCGCAAGCGGGTTCTCCGGATCAACTACCCAGCGGGCTAAACCAAGACGATTCTTTGGCAACTCAGGGGAAAAGGTCATGATGCTCGTCGGGGCTGAAATTTCCACCACCTCTCCGCGGTTGTCGTATTCGCCACGAAGCAGCATGTGATTGGGGCGCATCTTGCCTTCATCGGCAGC
Organism: Verrucomicrobiaceae bacterium; assembly: GCA_024229495.1. Classification (GTDB taxonomy): domain Bacteria; phylum Verrucomicrobiota; class Verrucomicrobiia; order Verrucomicrobiales; family DEV007; genus CACIUL01. The sequence goes on from JAAESJ010000645.1 coordinate 14,848, forward strand.
AATCATGCTGACTACCTTACCGTTCCCAATCGCAGCCTTTTCCTTGTTGAGTATTTCCAGTTTCCGGCGCTGCCCGGCAAAGCCGGGCCAGCTCCCACGGAAGTAAGTCAGCCTTTTTTCCCTGCCCTGCGGAATCTTCTCCCGCCTTGTCGTCACAACATCCCCAGTAAACTTCACCTGGCGAACGGGATCACCTGTCACGGAAAGCTTCAACATGTGCCCCTTGCTCAACCTCTCCGGTTTTTCCACCCCCAAGACGGCTATGTTTTATTTGCTGAATTTTCTTTCTCCAGCACCACTGAGCTTCAACTCACGACTTTCGCCTGAAGCAGACAACAACTCCAGTTTGACTGAAGTAACCAGACCCGGACGAAGTCCAGAAAAAGAAATCGCAGCCAATAGACCAGGTTGCGGGGCGAGAGTCATCACGTATTCACGTTGAGTGGAATTCGGTAACGGCGCGTTAGCATTTAACGAGAAAACCGAGCGGAAAGGAGCATCGCCCGTGTTACGCTCGGTAACGGGTTTACGGGCCTTATCGAGAATAGCAACCGAGACATTATCCAGGCGCTCGGGACAGCAGTCGTTGCGATTAAAAACCACAATGTGGTCGATCGCCATCTCTGCTCCGAGATCAAGCTCCCACCACCCGTTCGTCTGCTCCTGCGTGCAGGCACATGAACCAAAAGTGCCATCAGCGTTGCCATCAATTGCCTTGCCTGCGAGCGTCGCACCCGAGAAGTTGCTGGACTGAGTTGCGACTCCTGCCCGGGCAATATTCCGCCCTTCCGAGTAAACCTCTATCTCGGACATGGTTATGAACCCGCTCTTCCCCGGGGGAAGAGCAATGCGCAGGTAACGCCCCCGGACTTTCGAGGCAGGCACTACCGGACTGTTTCCCACATCCGGCTGGGAACGACGGGAATCAGTCACCACTTCCGGTGAATACCAATCGATAGCCTTTTCCAGTTGCTCCAGCCAAAGCTGAAAATCAGCGGTCAACTCCGGCGGAGTGGAGGCCAGAGTGGCTTGAAGATCCATGATCTCCTTATCCAGCTGCGTCATCCTCTCTCGGTGTCCTGGCGGCAGAATACTCAGGGTAGGAGCGGTTGCGCCCTTGGTGTTTCCTCTGCCCACCAAATTATTGAAGAACCCTGCCATCGCGTAGTATTCACGCTGCGTCATGGGGTCAAACTTATGGTCATGGCACTGCGCGCACTCCATGGTCAATCCGAGAAATGCAGTTGCTGTCGTGTTCACCCTGTCCATCAGGTATTTCACCCGATAGTCCTCATCAATAATCCCCCCCTCGTTGGAAGTCGGATTGTTGCGCAAGAACCCGGTGGCCAACTTTTGGTCCACGGTTGCATCCGGATGAAGATCGCCAGAAAGTTGCCACGAGATAAAATCTCTGTAGGAAAGGTTCTTGTTGAAAGCACGCACCACCCAATCACGCCACGGATAGATACTGCGAGGATGATCCTCAAACAAGCCGTCCGTGTCACCATAGCGGGCCACATCCAGCCACTCAAGGGCAAGGCGCTCACCAAAAGCGGGCGAGGAAAGCAGGCGATCAACAACCCTCTTGTAGGCATCCTGTCCTTTGTCCGTCAGAAATGCATCCAGTTGCGGAATGGTTGGCGGCAATCCCGTAAGGTCAAAGGTAAGCCTGCGCAAGAGGTGCTCCGCCTTCGCCCTGGGTGAAGGTGTTAGTCCCTCAGATTCCAGGCGATCAAGGATAAAATGATCAATCCAATTAATAGCCCAGCCCCCGGTTTCTGCATCCGGAAGCGCCGGCTTCTTGGGCGCAATAAAGGCCCAATGCCGCTCCCATTTTGCACCATCGGCAATCCATTCTCTAATCACCCCTATTTCCCTCGTCGTTAACTTCGACTTGGACTCAGGCGGCGGCATGACTTCTTCCCGGTCATCACTGGTAATGCGGGTAAGGATCCCGCTCTCGTCAGGTTTACCGGGCACAACCGGTATCATGTCGCTTCCTGCAAGGGCTGCCTTGGCAAACTCTTCCCGGTCGAGACGCAAACCGGCTTTGCGTGCTGATGAGTCCGGCCCATGACACGCAAAACAACGATCTGCCAAGATTGGGCGCACATCCTTGTTAAAGGAAACGGCGCCGGCCTGCAACGCGAAGCCAAACAGCAAAGAGCAGATACTGGGGGCGCGCTTCATCATGTGACAATGGGAGCTACCACCTTCCCGTGGACATCAGTCAACCTGAAACGACGCCCCTGATACTTAAAGACCAGTCGCTCGTGATCAATGCCCATTAAGTGCATGGCCGTCGCTTGAAAATCATGAACATGGACAGGATCTTTTACTATATTGTAACCAACTTCATCGGTCTGGCCATGGGTGATACCGGGTCTTATTCCGCCTCCGGCCATCCAGTAAGTAAAGCAACGCGGATGATGATCACGCCCATTGGCAGCCTTGCCTGCTCCACCCTGACTGTAAGTAGTCCGGCCGAACTCCCCACCCCAGATCACCAGGGTATCCTCAAGCATGCCACGCTGCTTCAGGTCGGTAATCAATGCTGCACATGCCTGATCAGTATCCTTGCACTGCTTGGGCAAAGCTCCTATCAGGCCACCATGCTGATCCCAGCCTCGATGGTAAAGTTGCACAAAACGAACACCCCGCTCAGCCAGCCTGCGGGCCAACAGCGCATTGGCGGCAAATTTTCCCGGGACTCGGCACTCCGGGCCATAGAGATCAAGGATTGATTGGGGTTCCCCACTGAGATCGGTCGCCTCAGGAACAGACATCTGCATGCGGAAAGCCATCTCATACTGGGCAATACGCGTGACAATCTCTGGATCACCAAAAGTCTCGTATTGCATGCGGTTTAAATCCCCGATCCGGCCAATCATTCGTCTCCGTGACTCGACACTTTCCCCCGGCTGACTGTTAAGGTATAACACCGGGGCCTTTCCTCCCCGCAACTGCACCCCCTGATGCACCCCGGGAAGGAAACCGCTACTCCATAACTTTGTATAAACCGGCTGACTCCCGGGCCTTCCAGTTCCGTTGGAAATAAGAACACAGAAAGCAGGGAGATCACTATTCTCGTTACCCAGCCCATAACTCATCCACGCCCCAAAACTGGGCCTTCCGGGCTGCTGGTGACCGGTCTGAAAAAAGGTAACCGCAGGGTCATGGTTAATCGCCTCAGTGTGCATGGACTTCACGAAGCAAAGATCATCGGCAACTCGTGCCGTATAAGGCAACAACTCACTGATCCATGCCCCACCCTCACCGTGCTGCTTAAACTTCCAGTTTGAACGAGCCACCGGGAACGACCTCTGCCCGGAAGTCATCCCGGTGAGTCTTTGGTTTTTTTCGACAAAGCCCTCCTTGCTCCAAGACTTAGACTTAGAATCATATTTCTTGAAAAGCTCCTTGCCATGAAACTCGTCAAGCTTCGGCTTGTAATCAAAAAGATCCTGCTGTGAAGGAGCACCATTCATGAACAGGAAAATAATGCGCTTAGCCTTTGGCGCGTAATGGGGAGAACGCCTCACCACATCAGCGGCAAGAGCATCGGGTGCAAGCATCGAGTGCAACGCAAGAGACCCAATGCCCGTCGATCCGGCGCGCAACAAGTGTCGACGCGTTATGGCGTGCTTGTAGCTGTCAAGAGCATGATCGTTCATCAGGCTATTCTAGTGGAAGCATTTAATCGGCGCAAAAGCGCATCGCCCTCAAGCATTATGCACTATTTTACCTGTCCGCCAATCCTGAAGAGATTCTTCTCTGTGCGCAGATAGATAGTCCCTTCATCAACGGCTACCGAAGCAAGTGAGCGCTCACCGATATCATTGGTTGCCAATACCTCAAATTCCCGCCCGGCCCTGATTACCGTGCAAACACCCTTCTCATCAAGGAAGTAGATGCGCCCGTCGCAATAAACAGGCGAGGCTGAGATCGGCCCGGAGCCTCGCTCCTGCCAGACCACGGCACCGGTCACAGGATCCACGCAACTGACAATCCCGCCATCGGAAATGAAATACAATAGCCCGTCCACAATCAACATGGAAGGCGTATGCGGAGCTCTCTTGGAAATTTTCCACTCAAGGTGACTTTCGGTGACATCACCCTTGGATTTCCCGTCAACGCGGATACCCAGCACATTAGGCTTATCATACCCGGTGCCGATGAAGATCATGTTATCATGCACGACAGGCTTCGGGATCACCGAGTAGCCCTGGTCATACTTTACACTCCACAACTCTTTTCCGGTACCAGGATCGTAGGAAAACACTGCACCACTGGCCGGACTGACCAACTGCGTACTGTCCGATAAGCTGATTAAAGTTGGTGTGCTGAATGAAAACTTCCGGTTCGCTGGCGTCTCCGAACGAGCCTTTCTCCAGACGACTTTCCCCGTCCCCTTGTTAAGGGCGACAACGAAAGGGTTCTTTGATGCATCCGCACTGTAGATCAACAGGTCCTTAAAGATAACCGGCGTCCCGCCATTACCGTGTAACGGCGGATAACCGAGGTCTGCCTGCCTCCAGAGCACTTTCCCATCCAGATCAAGACAGGCAGTTCCCATATGCCCAAAATGCACATAAACACGGTCGCCTTCAATAATGGGAGTCGGGCTCGCATGTGAATTCTTCTTGTGAATGCGGGGCGCGCTCCTTCCATCCTGACGGAACACCAACGTGTCCCAAACAACCTTTCCGGAAACTGAATCAAGGCAGAGTGAACGCAACTCCCGATCAACCCCATTGGCATCCTGATCATTACCTTCAGTAACAGCAGTGGTAAGGTAAACCCTTCCGGAATAAAGAACGGGGGAAGACCACCCTTTCCCGGGAACAGCCACCTTCCACCTCACATTTTCTGTCGCGCTCCATTTAAGCGGGACTGACTTAGCCCGGGCATGACCATCACCGGTAGGTCCGCGAAATTTAGGCCAGTCTCCTGCGAAACCTAATGCCGTAAGAAACGTTGAAGAAAGCAGGACAACAAATGGACACTTCATGTCCATAGAATAAAGTATCAGCCCAGCAGAGATCAACCATTGATCGACTAACCTGCTAAGAACAGGCAATCGGCATCTGGACACCGTGGCAATTATGCTCGAGATTACATGAGTAACCCCAATGCCTGAGCTTTTTTACCCTCGCAGGCTGTCAATCACCCTGACGGTCTTGCTCCTTGGCACCTCCATGCTGCAAGGCAAAGAGGTCATCCTCCAGTATTTCAATACCGACTGGAAAGAAATTGAACGCCGTATCCCGGAAATTGCCGAGGCCGGTTATTCCTCACTCTGGTTGCCTCCACCCTTCAAGGGGGCATCCGGAACCTACTCGGTAGGATTTGATACTTTTGATCGCTTTGACCTTGGTGACAAAGATCAAATGGGCACCCGGCCGACTCGGTATGGCACCCGGACAGAACTCCTCTCACTGATCCGGCTTGCTCACCGTTTCTCACTCAAGGTGTATTTTGACAATGTCATGGCCCACACCGGAGGCCCTCTGGACAGCGACACTCAAGCAGGGCAACTCTTTCCCAGCCTGCCTGGATTTGTCCCGGAAGATTTTCACATTGGACGCGAGAACGGATACTGGCGCAAGTTCAGCGACTCAATAAACTGGAACGATGAATGGCAGGTAATCAATCGAAATCCTTTTAGCTGGGACATTGCTCAAGAGGACTGGAACACATCCTTCGATGCAGAAGGTTTGCTTGAAAATAATGATTATCCAAAATGGCGGGGCATCCGCCACCCGCAAGCAACAGAATATTACCTCGATACCGACCTGCCGATCACCAATGATTTCCAGGGAAATCCCGTTTTCACCTTCGCTGACAGGGAACCCTTTGAAGACACTGGTTACGGTCCACAGATGACCGGTGCAAACAATGGCAGCTTTGACTGGAATGACCTCAATGGTGATGGGCAGCACGACCCGGGGGAAATATCCGAGCCTTTTTCCGATACCGGAATAGATCCCAGCAATTCTAAACGCCGGAACACAAGGTGGGGATTCGGCGACTCAACCTACAACATGGGCAACCCTGTGGAAGAAGATGTAAACCAGATGCTCTTCCGTCAGATACGCTGGTTCATTGACCTTGCAAAAGCTGACGGCTTCCGGCTGGATGCCGTGAAGCATGTCCCGGATTACTTCTTTGGTAAACTCGACGGTAATGACAAGGATTATGCCAGTTGGGGGTACACCGGTCAGATCCAGCAACAATACAACGTCTCACGGGGTCACATCGATTGGGGAAATCACCGTGACAGTGTTTTCCTAAACACCCTTGCACGCGATGATGCCCTGCTCTTCGGAGAACATCTCGGCACACCACCGGATTGGCCTCCCTACCTAAATGCAGGCATGCGGGTGGCCAATGAGGATTTTCTTAATTCTGTAGGCGGCTTTAATGGTATCGGCAACAGCCTGGCAAACTATGATCAACCGGGACACGGCAGCATAGGGACAACATCCGGTGTCAGCTATGCCCTTTCGCACGACAATAATCACATGGACGGATCCATCCGGGCGGACGTTCACCAATATATGCTCACCCGTGAGGGACTGCCCATCGTTTATACTGATGGGTATAACATCGAAGGTGCCCCCTCCTACTTCCCAAAACCATCATACATCCCCTTCCTTGGCCAATATGGTCATCGCTGGGTCACCGGTCCGCTCAAAGTCCGCCGGGATTTCGTACGTGGCCAACAGATTCCACGCTGGAGCGACAACGATTTTGCCGCATGGGAAATGCGTGATAAACGCGAAAACGCGGGCATGACTGACTCAGACGGCACCGTGGCCATTTTCATGATGGCACGCAACTTCACATCCGGTCAGGCACGAGCGGTGACAACCGGGTTCCCTGCGGGAGCACGCCTGCGCAATTACTCAGAACATGGCAACTCATTCAAGGTCAGTGTTGGCAACGACAGGAGATTACGCGATGACAACGGAAACTTTCCGGTAGTGCCATCAGGAGGATATTTTTCCTTCTCTTGGGACAATCCCCGGCTGCCGTCCCTCTGGAGCGGGGATCACGAGAGCAAGGCCATTGAGATTTATCAGGGCAATGAACGGGCACCTTGGGTTGATCATTATCGCTTCGATGGCCGAAACGGAGATGAACAATATGCCTACAAGGCACAGATACCCCGTGTAACAAATGGTGCACAAATGCGATTCCTTGCCCGGGCTGACGGCTCTTGTGCCAATATCCTGATAAAACTGGATGGTGGAGTGGACATAAACTCCGGCATGGGGCTTGGCTCGGGAGGCAGCGAGAAACGGGATAACCCGCCACCGAAAGACCGTTTCTTTGAAGATCATTCCCAGGACCTTTTCACCGGTTATGAGCAGATGCGATTTGTGCAGCGGGGGGTTGAAAAATTCGCTGCCACAAACACCAGCCGCAACGTGATAGGATCCAGGGGATCAGAAACGTGGGAGGTTTCACTGACACGGGAAATCCCACCTCAAATCACCCGCAATAATGGTAACGGTATCTTAACCGACACCGGCACCGTCGACTGGGTTTACCATGATCCAAAAAACACCGATCATCAGGACAGTCCTCAATTATTGATCACTCCGGAACTTTCTGCCCGGATTGCCGTCAAGATCGGCTATCAGGAGAATAACCCGGATCGTGCATGGCTTTATTATACGACGGACGGGGCAACTTATCCCGAGGGATCGCTGGGGAAAGGGCAGGACAAGACACTGACACTCGCCATGTCCAGAGGGACAAATGGAACACCGGATGCAGGCGGCACTCCGCAGTGGTGGTATGCCACACTCCCTCCCCAAAAATCAGGTGTCCTGTTGCGTTACAAAATTGGCGTTCACCGCACCAACGCCCCTGACCGCTTCCCTTTTTCTCAGCGAGATATCGATATCAAGCAGAA
>JAAESJ010000646.1 GCA_024229495.1 Verrucomicrobiaceae bacterium
GATGGTCATGAAGAAGTGGATGTGCGTCGGCTCCTGATCGCTGTGATCTGGAGCGAAGAGTACGATCTCTATCGGACCCTCCTGTTCCTCACGGGTCTGCGTGCAACCGTGTACGCGAGATATCCCAAAGGTGCAGGACATCTCTTTCCAGTATTCAGTCGATACGCGCTGGAACCGGCGAGTGTTGTTGCTCCGGCTATGTACTGCGTTCTTGGTCGTCATCGTCTTCATTCTCGTCTTCGTCCTCGTCATTGTGTTCGTCTCCGTCTTCGGGTTCGTCATTGTCTTCGTCTCCGTTTTCGTCATTGTCTTCGTCATCGTCTTTATCCTTTAACTCAATTAAACTCTCGTTGGGTGGGTGTGGTCCCTTGCGGGACGACCCCAACACACCTAGGTCGAGTATTGAAGGGCAATGACGCGGAACGCGGTTCCGTCGAGGCCCTAGCTGGCGACCGTTGTAGCCGTTGCTATCAGTTAGCGGTGAGACACGGGCGCAGGACGCGCTCGCGCGTGCGAGTACCGGGGCTCTTAGC
>JAAESJ010000647.1 GCA_024229495.1 Verrucomicrobiaceae bacterium
AAGACGAACCCAATCGTAGCGGATACAGATAAGGATGGACTTCTGGACGGGGTTGAGACCGGAACAGGAACCTACGTAAGTGCGACTAATACCGGAACTGATCCTAAAAACGCAGACTCTGATGGTGATGGGCTTCTGGACGGAGTCGAAACCAATACCGGAACCTTAGTCGATGAGGAGGATACCGGAACGGACCCCAACAATGCTGACACGGATGGGGACAGTTACGGAGACGGTGGTGAGGTTGCTGGAGGAACGGATCCTCATGATCCGAACAGCAAAGGGGCAATTCCTTCTCCATTCCTGTACGTGGACTTTGAAGCAGATGCCGAGGACCTGAGTGAAAATGGTTATAACGGACTAGTGGATGGATTAGTGAGTTTTGATGTTGAGGGGGCCCCTTCCGGGCCAACACCATTGACCGGGGCACATTTCACGGGTGGTCACATTGATTTTCCTGACATCGACATGAATTTAATGATTCGTGATTTTGAGGACGGTAGCTACACCTTCGCGTGCTGGCTCGCGCCGATCGGTTCTGCCGGTGGTCAGGGTTTCATGTGGGGCCAGACCAATCAGGGTATTCATAACGGGATCCGTAATGGAGGTTTTCTTCACAGTGCGCACTGGGGAGCGGATTGGAACGCTTCGACGGTACTTGAAG
>JAAESJ010000648.1 GCA_024229495.1 Verrucomicrobiaceae bacterium
CATCACAGCGATACCTACAGGATGCATCAAAGAGATAAGGAAGATAACGGAATGGAAATGATGACATGGGAGGTGCTGGATGATTGGGGCTTCCTCAAGTGGGAGCAGTACCAGCCTAACTCACTGATCCTCAAGTCTGTCTCTGGTAGTTGGGAGGACGTGACTGAGGAAACATACGCCGAGCATCTAATCCCGGGTAACCCGTGGCAGTTGTACAAGACTGATATCTGCTACAGGAATGTGCTGGGGGTTTGGTACAAGTACACCCGTCAGCCGGTAGCGTTCGATGGGGGCGGGGTAGATGAGCAATAAAGCCTGCATTGACTGTGCACACCTAAGAGCAGCGGATTGGATCAAGCCTTACTGGTGGTGCATGGCTCAAGAGGAAGTAAGCGAGGACATAACCACTCCCCGGCAATGCGCCGAATGGGAGTACGAACCGGGGGCAGACCCAGAGGATTAAAATGGAACTATTTGTCAAATCAAGAACACCACGTGCGGGGCTTTGGGCAATCATTACTGTGATCG
>JAAESJ010000649.1 GCA_024229495.1 Verrucomicrobiaceae bacterium
GCGAATCAGGGCCATACCATCGGTAAGATCTTAAAGTGTTGGGATCTCGTTCAGACATTAGAGAACATGATTGCCTCCCATCGGCCAGGAGGTCAACGCTGGGAACATATTTTTATTTAAAAGGAAGGAGGAATGAGGCGGTCACAGTGACGACCAGCCCAAAAATTCCCATCAACGACATCATCGGGGTCACGGTCCGCAGGGTCTGAGACTCCTGCATCCCGGACATCTTGGTTACGACCCAGAAACCAGAATCATTCATCCATGGGATGGGCTTGGATCCACAACCTACCGCAAGAGCAAGGTACACGGGATGAAACCCGAGGTTCTGATCAGCAAATGCTGCAGCAATCGGTGCCGCTGTTATCATCGCGACAGTGGCTGATCCCTGAGCCGTTCGAACGAGTGCCGTGATCAAAAAACAGACAGGCAAGGCCAAGACCTGACTCCCTTCAATGGAACCGATCGATGTCGCAATATCAGTCTGCTTTAAGACGCCGCCAAAAGCGGCACCCGCAGCCGTGATAATAACAATGACAGCACCGGATGAAAAAGCATCCGAAGAAGAACTCCTTAACTTTACCTTGTCCCCGGAACAGCTCTTATACAAGACAAGGAAAGCGACCATAGCAGAAATTCCAAGAGCCAGATTCTTCTCACCCAGAATTTTAAAAATCTCCCACCCGTCAGGCTTAATAATTCCATGCAATGTCCCTCCGGTCACCAGAATGACAGGCAAGAGAACAGGCAACAAAGACATCATCGCTGATGGCAGCTTATCAGTATCAAAATGCACGGTGTCAGGAACTTTGGGAGGACTCAGTTTAAATTTACGTGAGGCTCTCCGGGCATAGAGGTAACCAAATGTCACCGTAAAGAGTCCGATACCGAGACCGCCAATCATCATGGCTCCAATATCAACTCCTATCTCCTCAGCGACTAAAAGTGGTCCTGGCGTTGGTGGAACCAATGAATGGGCCATCGTGCCTCCGGCCACAATGCAGAGAACATAAAATAAATAATTACCGCCAGTCCTGTGAGCCATTGCAACCGCGATTGGTATGAGCAGATAAAAGACCGTGTCAAAGAAGACCGGTACTGCTAATACGAATCCTGAACATAGGAAAGCTAGCCCGGCACGCTTCTCTCCAAAGAGTGAAAGAGCTAAAAGAACGACCCTCGAAGCGGCTCCCGACTCGAGCATACATTTTCCTATCAGAGCTGCGAAGGCAATGATCAGGCCAACCTTAGCGCAACCTCCCCCGAACTGCTCCACTACCCTCTTCATTGGTGATAACTTTTTAAAGTCCTCCTTGAACTGATTGGCCTTTGGTTCAGTCATCTTGCCGCGCACAATCTGAGAGCGGGTATGATTCTCGGCATAATTATCAAGTGAGGCCTGAGGAGTCGAAAAAGAAATCACGACCGCGGCAAAGGTCAGTGCAAGGAAAGGGTGAAGTTTGAGCCAGATAACCAGTGACAGGACAATGGCCATTCCGAGTGCGAGTAGTAGAAAAGGGGTCATGAAAATTTATTCCGTGATAGAGTAGAGCCCAACTAATGAGCCCTGTGCATCTTAACCCTAAAGGGATTTTTAAGGCAATGAAGATTGCTTAGATTTATTTTTTCTGCCGATTGAATTATTATTGAGAACAAAATAAATCAGTGCCCTCATTAAAATTCTAGCCCATTAACTCACTTATGACCTCACCTCCGGTCTGACTGAGCTGTTTGAAGCGGCCACCATGAAAATAAGTAAGTTTATTGTCATCCAGACCCAGTAGCCTAAGGATAGTTACATGCAGATCACGGATCGGGTGAACGACTTCGGCAGCACTTTCTCCAATCTCATCCGTGGCACCGACCACGTGACCAGCATTGACTCCGCCCCCGGCCATCCAGACAGCCATAGCATTTTTATTATGATCGCGTCCGAGGCGCTCTCCTCCTCCACGTTTACCGTTATCAGGCGTTCGACCAAATTCACCGCACCAGACTATCAAGGTTTCATCCAGCAGACCCCGGTCCTTGAGATCCTTAATTAGTGAAGCGATGGGCTTATCAACTGAACGAATTCGCTCACGGTGAGAACGGTTAATATAATCATGCGAATCCCAACCAGCCGTGTACACCTGCACGAAACGCACACCATTTTCAAGTAAGCGCCTTGCTAAGAGTAGCCTCCGCCCAAACTCCTCAGTCCGTTGGTCATTCAATCCGTAAGATTCGCGAGTGGACTGTTTCTCCTTCCCTAAGTCAAGGATCCCAGGAACCTCCATCTGCATGCGATATGCCAACTCATAGCTTTCCATGCGAGAGGCCAATTCCTCATGACTAGGATGCCGCTTAGCGTGCATCGAATTAAGCCCGGCCAGCAGGTCAAGGTTACTGCGTTGAGCCTCACGAGTGACACCTTTGGGCGGATGCAAGTCAAGAATCGGTGAACCTTTCGAACGGAGAGTCGTCCCCTGAAAATGCGGTGGTAAAAATCCATTCGACCAGTTAGCCGCTCCTCCTTGCGGGTAGGCCACCTCGGGCAGGACCACGTAGCCAGGAAGGTTCTGGTTCTCTGTGCCTAGCCCGTAAGTTACCCAGGAACCGATAGCGGGATCTCCACCGAACCTGTTACCAGTATTCATATGATAATTGGCAGTAGGATGATTGATCGACTCGGCCTTGCAGCCGCGATAGACACAAAGCTCATCAGCAACCCCAGCCAGGTGCTGCCAGTGCTCGCACATTTCAATACCACTCTTGCCGGCCCTCACAAAATTGAACGGGCTCTGCACGTAATAACGCTCACCAGAACCCATCGCGGAAAGGAACTTACTCTGCCGTTTAAACTTCTTAAGATGCAGCTCCTTGAGCTTTGGCTTTGGATCAAAGGTATCAATGTGACTGGGACCACCGGCCATGTAGAGAAAGATACAACGTTTGGCTTTGGCCTTGGGAAAGTGCGCAACCTTTGATACCAATGGCCCGCTCTCCTCCTCTGCGCGCAACATTGAATGGAATGCCAATGCTCCTAACCCACCATTGACTCCATATAAAAATTCCCTCCGATTCATTTTTTAGTAGATATATATAAATTCGTTCGAGTTGAAAAGCACTAGGCAAAGATCTCCAAGGGCTCGGGTATCTGATCCCACATCCCATGGCTTCAGGTCAGGCACATAATCTGGCCCAGCGTAAATGTCTAAATCCTCTACCCACCAGAATGCCTGACCAGTCATTTCCTCCACCATCTGGCGAACCACGTACTTCGGCAATTCGACTCTTGCCTGTTGATTGGCCTCATGCTCTTTCTTGGAATTCGCCAAATATTCTAAGCTCATTTTCATTTCCGAATCATGAGGCATCCGGTGATAAGTTAATCGGAAAGCTCGACGCACCTGTTCGTTAATATTTCCGGGGCTTTCCTTTTGTAACCGAGCAGCAAAGGCCAGTGCCCTGGACCGAATAATTGGACTATTGAGCATCGTGAATGCCTGAGGGGCAATGGTGGCAGTTTCTCGCCTTTCACATGAAAGATCGGGCCCGGGCTTATTAAAGACTTCCAGCATCGGATCCGCTAATGTCCGGATCCGCTCAGCGTAAAGGGTCCGACGGTTCCTCTGCGAAGGTAAAGGATCGGCCTGATAGGCTGGACCCACAGAACCCATGATGTGGCGTGGTTGCATAGCGACCTCCTCATTGATCTCGGGGTGAGAGGGAATTCCCCCGAGGATCAGATTAAGTTCACCTGAAACTGCCAACATAGAATCACGGAGTTCCTCTGCCGTTAATTTGCGCGGCCTGAAGGAAGCGTAACTTATATTCTCAGGATCCAATCTTGCCAAGGCCTGAGGGTCAGGGTGAGAGGCACTGCGTTGGTACGTA
>JAAESJ010000650.1 GCA_024229495.1 Verrucomicrobiaceae bacterium
CACCTTCGTGAAGGATAACCCCAAGACATGTCAAGCAAATGCACTGATCATGTATGCCTGGAATGAACACGACGAAGGCGGTTGGCTGGTGCCTACATGGACCCCGCAAGGCTCTCCCAATATGGCCCGTCTTGATGCGATTCGGGCTGTTCTTCGTCCTGGAGGATCGGTGAAATCCGACTAAGTACTCACGGGAAGCCAAGATTCTGGGGTGCCCTCCGGGATGACTTCGGGGCGAAACTGCAAGGGACGGGGCAATAAATTCATGTAGAATGGGACATGGGGGAAAGGTGTAAGGAAACGGCTGGATTTGTTGTCAAAATTTGGTCATAATGATCTAAGACACAGGGGCGGATTTGAGCCGCAGTTCACCAATACAATCAGTACCGTGATGATGAAAATCAGGCTATTATCGGCAACGTTCACCACTTGCTTGATCTGTCTTCCCGACACATCTGCGAGCCTTTTTGACGATGTGCCGGAGCTCTCAACCGCTGCCCGATCAGCACTGGTCGCCCACTATGATGGCCGCACCGGGGTCGCGATTGCCGGCAATGTTGTCCAATCCTGGATTCCGGTGGATGGCGATGGCTGGTTGCTCCCGGACATGACCGTCTTGTCCACGCAACGAGGCAATGGTGCCGCTGATCTCATTACCTACGACGGCAGCGACCGCTTGATTTTCGACGATACCAGTGTTGCTGCCGACGGCCGTTTTCTCTCGGGAAACCTGGCCAATTCCGGCACCAGCAATTTCACCATTTTCTGGCTCGGCAATTATAAGGACGGCGCGCCGTTTGCAACCTCCGGCACCTATGCCTATAACGTCGGGCTCAACAATATATCGCATCAGCGCGACGATGGGGGCGGAGGTTTTGTCGTGGAGATGTATAACGGCACGACCTATGCAGGTGAGGATATTACTGCTTACGACGGTATCGACACTGTCTGGAGCACCGTCATCACCGCTACTACGCACGAAGCCTATGCCAACGGGATGAATCTTAATATTTTGGGGAGCCCGGCCAACAGTGTCGCTGCAAATGCGGCTATCGTCATCGGGGCATGGGGTTCGGGCGGATATGATCTGGTGGGCGAGATTCGGCAGATGATCATCTTCGAATCGGCCCTCGGTGATGATGATCGTGCGCTTATCGAGGCCTATCTCGGCAACCTTGGTGACCTGCCCCCTCATCCCGATCCGGTTCCCGTGTCGCCACTTGATCTCACGGTCCATGATGGCATTGGCCAACTCAAGTGGGACTCCGATGCCCACCTGCTGTTTTCGAGCGACCTTGTCGAATGGTTCATTGAGGCCGAGGCGACCTCGCCGATGTCGTGGGAGATCGACAAGGAGAAGGAGTTCTTCCGGCTGGCGACCGAGTTTACCGAGATCCCGCAAGGGGTGGTGTTGCGCACCCGGTTTGCATCCGACACCTACCGCGAGATTGAATACCACGTCGATACCGGTGAGCTGTTTTTTCACGGCGAGCAAGCCCACGGTCTCGATTATTACGGCGGCTCCGATGATCTGTGGTGGTGTACTCTCAATTCTGCAAACTCTGGATCCGGGTTGCTGGAATTCCTGATGGATCACAATGGTGATGCCGCGGTGATGAAAGCGACTGCGCTCGCCGGTGGATGGACCACCTACGGGTCCGCCAACTATAGCTTCCTGACCTTTGAGCCACTCTCTTCGCAGAAAGCCTACATCAACCATACCGCGCCGGCATCCGCCGGCCAGACTGACACGACAGAAGCCTACTCGGCAGACTACGACGAGATCGCCAACAACCAGCTTCTCTATGTGCTTTACCGCAATGCTTCCAGCGGGACTGCCTACGTCGGCGTTGGCGGTCCCGGCCTGAGTGCCACTGCCGAGCGGCACCCCCCCGGGGATGGCTCCTCGAACCGTGATAATGGCGTTCGTATTGATATTGCCCTTAAAGCGCTCATTCCTCTCTCGGAGGCGGATAAACTGAAGCTCATCAATCAATTCCTGCCCCTCCAGCCGATCTATGATGATGCCACAGGAGCTTATTTCTATGAGCATGGGCCAGGTTTCTAGAGGGGCGCAATCGCCTTCATCCTGAATTCCAAGGCAATTTTTTCCCGCTATTGTGGCATCGTCGGGTGCGTTGAGCTGATCTGATCAAGCTTTTGCCTGCTGTTCTCATCCTTTTCTGTAAACCGGCATTTCTTTTCGAACCGGTTTCTTGCCTTATCCTTAGGTGATTAAGAGTTACTTCGCTCAGCGCGAAACGTTAATCCGTCATTTTATCCTTTGTTTATCGAAGCGCAGGGCATAAAAGAGGGTTAATATCTCATAATCAAATACATATCATGAAAATCAGCGCGTTCTCTATTGCCATCACCGTATTAACCATTCTGGGTGTACTGCACGGCCCAAGCCATGCCGGTATCCTGCCGGTGCCGAATGCGGAGACGACTCACTGGTCGTTTTCCTCATCGACTACGGCTGCTGATTTTGGTCCAGGAACCATGACAGCAACGGGCGATGCAGGCACCACTGATACTTTCGTGACCGAGACGGTCGGCGGGATCAGCGCGACGGTTCTCGATTTCACCCCCCGCGCGGCCGCCGATGGCGGCTATGCGGTGCGCGCCGGCATTGATGGAGCCACCGACGGCGGTGACGCAGACGGCCTTGAGATTTTCACGATGGTGCTGGACATTCGTTTCACTGATGCCGGGCAAGGCTACATGGGTATCTGGAATGGGAATCCGAACAACGTGAACGATGCCGAGTTATTTATCCGTCCGAGCGCTGGCGGCTTGTGGAGTAGTGGCACGGGTAGCTTTGCTGCCGGCGCTCTCACGTTAAACCAGTTTCACCGCATCGTATACCGCCTCGATTACCTGGCCGGGGATCTCGATATTTTCGTGGATGGCATCCTCATCGCCGATTCTATCACGGCACCGGATTACATCTACGATGGAAATCCCAACCCATTTGCGTTCCTGGGTGACAACACGCCAGGCGAAACGGGCTCCGGGCAACTTGCTGCCTTTGGCTTCACCAACGCTCTCTTGAGCGACGCGGATATCGCGACCCTTGGAACGCCTGATGCGGCAGGGATTTTCTCAACCCAGAATCAAAAGGTTTGCCCGTCGGGATTGCAGGGAACCTTGAGCTCAACCGATCCCTACACGGTTGACCTTGCCTGGCAGGCCCAGCAGGGCCTGGACTCCACCGGTATCGAGGTATTACTTGGCGATGATGTCATTGCGACCCTTGCTGCGGATGCCGCCACCTACACCCACAATCCCGACCTGTCCGCTCGGAGCGGTACAGTTGAGCTGGACTACAGTGTGCGCGTAACCGGCGGGACTGACAGTGCCGACTGCGATGCGATCACCGCCAAGGTGCTAATACATACCGGAATTTTTGCAGACGGCCTGGTTGCTTATTTTGATTTCGACTCGGATAGCGCTGCTGACACCTCGGATGCCCTCGGTGGCAGTGATTCGGCCAACGACGGCTCGTGGACCGGAACTGCAGCCTACAAGGATGGCGCCTTTGGGCGCGCAGTGGAGGTCGGCGATGGTGCAGGATCCAACTTTATCACTTCAAGTGGGGCAGAGTTTGACTTCGGTACGGACTCAAGCTTTACCGTGGTCTACTGGCTCAACACCGAGGATACCGTGGGCGGCGACCCGGCAGTCATTGCCGGCGGAGGCAAGGACTGGTCGGTAGCTGGGGGTTCACTTGGCTGGGTCTCGGCGATTGTGGGCGATGATCTGAAGGCCAACATCGGTGACAGCTCCAACCGCGGCGATGCCGCATTAATCGACATTGACCACGATACCTACTGGGCCGCCCAGGGGCAGCCGGGGGATCACTGGAACTTCGTTGCCATGGTTGTTGATCGCGACGCGCAGACACTCACCAACTATGCCGCCGATGAATGGGTCACCGTGGCCGGCACGTCCTGGACGTCGGGGGTCACGGGCCTGGACTTTGGGGAGGATGGCTCGGCACCTACTACTAATTCCGATATCTCCAATGTCGGGGATCTCACTGCAGGCAACTTGAATATCGTCATGGGTCAGGACGGTGACGGTGCCGGCTACAGCCTGCCCGCCTCCGGCCTGGATGATGTCTCGGTCTGGAACCGTGCGCTCACCCGTGCCGAGTTGTGGGAGATTTACGCCGAGGGACGCGCAAATAACAAACCGCTCAGTGCGATCGTTGAAAAGGGGCTTTTCGTGGACATCCCGGGATTGTCAGCGGAAGCCAAGGCTTCGTTGGTGGCGCACTACGACGGCCGGACAGGCGTCTCCACCACCGGTAACACGGTGGATTCCTGGACCCCGGTTGATGGTAACGGCAACGCATTATCCGGCATGGAGGTTACTAACACCCAACATGGCACCGTCGACGCCAGCCACATCTCCTATGACGGCAGCGGTACACTCACGTTTACCGACCCCGGTTCAGGTGGGCGCTATCTTGAAGGTAGCCTCTCCAACGCCGAATCGACAGATTTCACCGTCTTCTGGCGCGGGCACTATGAGGCAGATGCCCCGTCTGCCACCTCCGGAAACTACGCCTACAACATCGGGCCTAACAATATATCGCATCAGCGCGACGATGGCGACGGCGGTTTTCGCGTGGAGATGTATAACGGCACGACCTATGCGGGGGATGACATCCAAGTTTATGATGGCATCGATACCGTCTGGAGCACCGTCATCACCGCTAGTGGCCACAATGCCTATGCCAACGGGACGAATCTCAATCTTGTTGGAAGCCCGACCAATAACGTCGATGCCAATGCGTCCATCATCATGGGCTCATACAGTTCGAGCGGCTACGATTTGGTCGGCGACATCAGCCAGATGATCATTTTTGAATCCGCCCTCAGCGACGCCGACCGTGCGCTGGTCGAGGGTTTTCTCACGCCACCCCCGGCTCCAATGACGCTGGCCCTCGA
>JAAESJ010000651.1 GCA_024229495.1 Verrucomicrobiaceae bacterium
GAAGAAACACTTTAGCCACCGGGCATTCCTTGACGGGCAGCAGGAAGTGGTAAATGCAATCCTTGCCGGAAGGGATGCCATTGCCGTCATGCCCACCGGTGGTGGAAAATCATTGTGCTACCAGTTGCCTGCGATGGTCCTGCAGGGTGTTACCGTGGTCGTCAGCCCACTGATAGCACTGATGAAAGATCAAGTTGATGCCCTTTCGAACAAGGGCATACCGGCGGTGATGATCAATAGTTCACTCTCACCGGCAGAGCAACGAGAGCACATTAATGCCATGCAAAATGGCGCATACAAACTGGTATACGTAGCTCCGGAACGCTTTCGTTCAGAAACCTTCACCAAAGCACTTAAAAAAAGTAACGTTGAATTATTCGCAATTGACGAGGCTCACTGCCTTTCACAATGGGGACACGACTTCCGGCCAGATTACCTGCTACTTGGAGATGCCATACGGAAAATAGGCACCCCCCAGATTGCCGCCTTTACGGCAACCGCAACGCCTGAAGTGCGCGCGGATATACTGCACCACCTCGCACTTCGTGATCCTTTCCAGTGCGTCAGCGGCTTTGCCAGGCCAAACCTCTCATTGCAAATCACACCCTGTGCAAAACGTGACCAAAAATACAAGCGCACCCAGGCAGTCATTAACCTGCACAAAACAGGGATCATTTACTGCTCCACCCGAAAGCGGGTCGAAGAAGTGCATGACACCATCAAATCCTGGGGCTGCCGGGTCATCTCTTATCATGGCGGCATGCCGGATGATGAAAGGGAAAAAAACCAGGAGAGTTTCATTTCAAGGGAAAGCGATATCGCTGTGGCAACCAACGCCTTCGGAATGGGCATCGATCGACCTGATGTGCGATTCGTGGTACACTTTGACATACCCGGAAGCATTGAGGCCTATTATCAGGAGGCTGGCAGAGCGGGACGGGACGGGGAAGCGGCGGCTTGTGAGTTGCTTTTCAACTACGCAGACACACGCACACAGGAATTCTTCATCGAGGGCAGCAACCCTGCCGCCTCACTCATCCTCGATGTCCACCAATGCCTCAGAGAAGCAGTCGACGAAAAATCAGAAATCCTCATTCCTGTCCAGTCCCTATGTGAGCGAGTAGGCTCCAAAAACAGCATGGCTGTCAGCAGTGCAATTTCTCACCTTGTTCGTTCCAGAGCCATTGAAAGATTTGATGTCCCCGGTGAAAGGACACGAGGAACCCGTATACTCGATCCCGGGAAGCCTGACATTGATTTTACGGCAATATCCGAGAAAGAACTTCGTGACCGGGAAAAGTTAAAAGCCATGGTGGATCTCTGCTACGCGAGCAGTTGTCGACAAGGCTGGATCCTGAAATACTTCGGCGAGGAGGACTTCGATTCCTGCAATAACTGCGACAACTGCCTTGCCTCATCCTCCGAGGATCTACGTGAACCAACAACCGCGGAAGAAACCGCTGTTAAGCAGGCGCTCAGTGGCGTTGCACGCATGTCTCGCCGCGGGCCAAATGGCTGGGAGGCGCGCTTTGGTCGTATGAAAATTGCCCAGATGCTGGTAGGCAGCCGATCTAGGGAGATTCTCAATGCCCGCCTTGACGAGCTCAGCACATATGGCCTGATGAAAACCGAGGGCAGCCATTATGTCGCAGCACTGCTGCGCGAATTACAAAACGCGGGAATGCTCATCAGCACCGGAGGCCAATACCCCACCCTGACCCTGACCCCAAGCGGAGAAATGGTCATGCAGGGAAAGGAATCATTCCGAATGAGATGGCCCTCACAACAAAATAGCCGGGACGGGAAAAAGGGAAACGCTCCCGCTATCGAAGAACTCGAGTTCGACGAGCAACTTTACGAAAAGCTGCGAGAACACCGCGGCCGGATTGCAGGCGAGCAGGGCATCCCTCCTTTTGTCATCTTCAACAACCAGACACTCGAGTTTTTTTCCAGGATCAAACCGCAAAGTATGGACGAAGGAATGCAAATCCACGGTGTTGGAGAAAAGAAGGCGGAACGCTTCCTTCCGGAATTTATCGCCATCATCACGGAGCACCTGAAGTATTCCCACAGCAACAGTGATCCGGGAAACCCGGGATAATACTGCCGCGCTTAATAGTCCTGAAGCTTAAGGGAAAGAAGCATCTGGGCATTACCCGGATACTGCCCCATAATGGAAATCAATCGCTCAATGGCTTCAACCGGGCGGTGCCCGGCAAGCGCCCTGCGGATCGTGGATATTTTCTTCCACTGATGCGGAGGGATCAACAATTCCTCGCGCCGTGTTCCCGAACGGAATATATCAACTGCCGGGTAAATGTATTGCTCGGCAATGGAACGATCCAGGACAAGTTCCATGTTCCCCGTACCCTTCAATTCCTCGAAAATGCGGTCATCCATCGCACTGTTGGTCTCCACTAGCGCGGTGGCAATGATGGTAAGTGAACCTGCATCGCGTGTATTGCGCGCAGCGGCAAAAAGCTTGCGGGGCATCTCCAGGGCTCGCACGGTAAGGCCCCCTGTTCCGGTAGGACCACCTTTCTTGGATGCGTTATTAAAAGCCCTTGCCAAACGGGTAATCGAATCCATCAGCATGAACACATCATCCCCGGCCTCCACCAGGCGCTTGGCACGTTCAACGGCCATCTGCGCTATCCGGCAATGCATCTTTACCTCCATGTCATTTGAGCTGGCATAAATCTCTGCTTCCGGCAATGCCCGGCGCAGTTCGGTAACCTCCTCCGGACGCTCATCCACCAGGAGAACCATCACCTTTACCCCTGAATGATTCTTGATCACAGCCTCCGCCATGTGTTGCAGGATAGTAGTCTTGCCAGAACGGGGAGGAGAAACAATTAAGCCGCGCTGCCCGCGACCAATCGGGGAAATCAGGTCAATAATGCGCGTCGTCATCCGATCCTCCTCAGTTTCCAGTTGCATGCGCCGATCCGGATTAATTGCCTTTAGCTCCTCAAACCACGGCAATGTCCTCACCAATTCCGGGTCCCGGCCATTAATATCAAGGATCTTGGTCAATTGCGGACCCCGCCCACCCATACGGGTTTCAGCCTTGACCCAAAGCCCGTCACGAAGTCCAAAATTACGAACTGTCTCCGGAGTCACGAAAACATCCTCGGGAGTCTGCCTGAAATTCTTTGCTAGTTCCCTGAGAAAGCCGAAACCCTTGCCTGAAATTTCCAGGATGCCCTCCTGCTCAGTGGGAGGTCCAAGTGGCTCTTCCTTATAATTTCCCTTTTTCGGGGACTTCTTCTTGTTTTCCCTGTTCTTGCCATTGCGCCGACCACGGCTCTTGCGCGGTCTGCCGCCATTGGGCGATTTCCCCCGCTCTTTTTCCTCATTGCCGTCATTTTTCTTAGCTGTTGCCGGCTGATCGTTCTTTTTCAACGGTTCTTCGGATGTCGTGTCGCTCATACTGGGAATAAATCGTAAGTAAATCCGCTTTTCAGGGTCGCCTCAGAATCTGATCAAAGCTCAATCTGCTCCATCAGTTCGTCGGAAATATCAAAATTCGAATAAACGTTCTGGGTATCGTCATAGTCCTCAAGCGCGGAAAATAAACGCACCGCTTGTCGCGCAACCGAGACATCCGTCATTTCCTGAACGCTTTGCGGCATATAAACGAGTTGTTGAGAATCAATGTCGACTCCCGCCTTCAACAGTGCAGAGGCTACCGCGGCCAGTTGATCATGGCGGGTAATCACCACATGACCTTCCCCGTCACTTACCATGTCTTCAGCCCCGGACTCTAGGGCCTTTTCCAGCAAAGCTTCATCATCATCGTCACCATGAGGCAACTTGATCTCTCCCTTGCGATCAAATAAATACGCAACACTTCCCGAGTTGCCAATACTGCCATTGTTCTTGTTGAATATGGTGCGTAAATCCGCAAACACCCGGTTGGTATTATCAGTAATGACATCAACAATCATCGCAACGCCACCGGCACCAAACCCTTCATAACAGGCTTCCTCGTATGCAACCCCCTCAATTTCACCGGTACCCTTCTTGATTGCACGTTCAATCGTTTCACCCGGCAAGCTCTGTTTCTTGGCATTGGTCACAGCCTGCCTTAAACGGGCGTTAAGGTCAGGGTCTCCTCCCCCATCCCGTGCAGCCACAGAAATCTCTTTGGCAAGCTTACTGAAAAGCTTGCTACGCTTTGCATCGGCAGCACCTTTGATGTGCTTTACCTTGGACCACTTATTGTGCCCGGACATTGAATTTGATTCCGATAATACGGAGGTAACGAAAAAAAATATAGGATTTATCAGTTGCTTGCCACAGCGCACAAAAACAACCGTGCAGGGATCGATATCGCAGAGATCTCAAGCCCTTGCCCGAACCTGCATTTCCTTTCAAGGTGAACCCCAGCAAAAGAAAAACCGATTACGGATGTCATTGCGAACCGCGGCCGGTAAAAGCTCATCGAAAGAGAACATAAGAAATCAATCGTGAGCCCATTTCTGGGTTTAACGGGCGCGTGAAGGCCATCCTTTCGGAGAAAATTCCCTTGTTTTGGGAACTGCCAACACCCTGAGCCCATTGGATTTAACCGTGACTCACGCCCGATGCGGATATAGGCATTTTGAACAAAAGCAGATCCAAATCAACCTTTTTCTGCAATAATATACATATCCTCAACTGCTATTTCCACTTGATCCATCCGCTCTCGTTCGTTAAGGAACGATGTCAGATTAAAGATTCCGTTGTTACTGAAACCCAGCGGATGGCACACAACAATGGGCAAACAATACAACAAAGTGATTAAACGCGTTCGGCGCAAGGCTTACCTTAAGCGCAAGCGTGAGGAAATAATGGCGAAGAAAAAGCTCGCCAAGTCAACGGCTAAAAAAGGCACAACCAAGGCAACCGAAGGTAAAGAAGCCACAGCAAAGAAGGCTCCGGCTAAGAAAGCCGCGACCAAGAAGGCCGCGACCAAGAAAGCACCAGCTAAGAAAGCTGCAGCCAAGAAAACGGCAGCCAAGAAAGCACCGGCTAAGAAAGCCGCAGCCAAGAAAACGGCAGCCAAGAAGGCTCCGGCTAAGAAAGCTGCAGCCAAGAAGGCCGAGGAAAGTGAAAGCTAAGACCTCCGGCCCGGCAATGCCATGGCAAGCGCTGAGGACGAATTACCGCCTTACCTGATTGTTGACGGCCACAGCATGATATTTGCCTGGGACGACCTTCGGCAATTACATGACTCAAGCGCCATTGCGGCGAGGAAGGAACTCATCCGACGCCTGACGTCCTTCCAGGATGTAACCTCGGAACATGTTGTCTTGGTATTTGACGGCAAAGGAGAAACCACAAGGCCTGACCATGAAAAGGGCGGAATACAAGTTTTTTACTCACCGGCAGGCATCACTGCTGACCAGATTATTGAGCGACTCGCTGGAAAATATGCGGAGCAAAGGAACCTTACCGTTGCTTCACGTGACCGAGGCGTGCTAGACACCTGTTCTTCATTCGGAGCTCATACCATCTCCGCAAAAACTCTCCACGAATTGCTCGAAATAGCGCAGGAAAAACTAAACCAGAAAATCCAAAATACTTAGCACCGCAGTAAAACTGCTTTCCCGCGTTGCTTTGACTTTGACCCCGGCAATCCACCCGGTAGGATGGTGTGCTCCTCATGGGTAAACTTACCTCAGATATCAGGCTGTTGTGCAAGATGATCCGCACCGGTTTACTTACCGCCTTACGGATTCGCACAATAAGGCGGAAAATCATGTTCTACGTCTCGGCAGGAACAATGATCGCCGTTTATCTGGGATTTACCCTGCTGGACGGGTTCCTTGCTGGAAGCCCACTGATCTTCGCAGTCTACTGGCTTTACTGCGCAGGACTCGTGGTCTTCATGCTGATGCTGGCAATTTACGACTTGGCACTAGTAAAGCGCGAACTGAATGTCCGCGCCAAGCAGGAGCTCCAGGAAGTTCTCAATGATATTGAGGAAACGGTCCGTGCCAACGATACCTCCAATAAGGACGGGCAAGCGGCTGAAAACACCAAGTAATGCCTGTCGATCGTCAACAGATGGAAGACAATGAGGCTACAGGCCTCTCTTCATTTGCACAATATACCGCAACAAGCGCAGGTCGCCGACATCCTGAGCCCGACCATCCTTACCGCACCGCCTACCAACGCGACCGTGCACGCATCATCCATTCCAAAGCATTCAGACGATTGGAATACAAGACACAGGTATTCCTCAATGGCACTGGTGACCATCTGCGGACAAGGTTAACCCACACCATTGAAGTTGCCTCTGTCAGTCGCACAATCGCCTGTGCCCTCGGCGCCAACGAGGATCTTGCTGAAACGATAGCACTCGCACATGACCTGGGACATTCCCCCTTCGGGCACACCGGAGAGGAAAAACTCAACGAATTAATGGCTGACCACGGCGGCTTCGAGCACAATGTGCAAAGCCTGCGCGTAGTCGAACTCCTTGAGTCGGTATACCCGGGATTTGACGGCTTAAACTTATCCTATGAGGTACTTGAAGGGCTCCGCAAACACGATAGCGGCTACACCCGGCCTCCTTATGGCGACAACCCGGAAGAACAATTTTCATGGCCGTCAATAGAGGCACAAATTGCAAATATTGCTGATGAAATCACCTACTATTCACACGACCTTGACGACGGGCTTGATCATTCCCTGATCAAAGAGGACCAACTCACGGATATCATGCTATGGAAAAAGTGTGCCGAGTTTGTCGATTCTCACTATGCCGGCATCGATGAAAAACGACGCCGGGCCTATATTGTCCGCACCCTGATTGATCATCAAGTGGCTGATCTTGTGACTGCAACTTCAGCACGCATCGAGCAATCCGGAGTCAAGCACGCAGATGAAGTCAGGCGACTTGATGATCCCCTCGTTGGTTACAGCGACACACTGCGCGATGCAAACCGGCAACTCCGTAAGTTTCTCTATCAAAACCTGTATTATCACGAGAACGTGGCTACACCCAACGCCCATGGTGGCAAGGTAATCGGGGAGGTTTTTAACCTCTATGCGAATAATCCCGGGCTAATCGGCGGGCAAATCGCAACCCGTTTTGAAACTCAGGGCCTTCACCGCACGGTTTGTGACTACATATCCGGGATGACTGACCGCTATATTCTTAAGGAACATGAACGGCTTATTGCCAGCCCCCATCCTGAATAAACGACAACCTTACCCTCCCTCTGGCGGCTTCCCTTCAGGTAGAAATAACCAAATACAGCCTCACAAACAGGGCTCAACACCCAATTTGAGTTGAAACCTGCTGAATTTATGGTTTTATACGCACCCCTCTCCAATTACTGGAAAGGTGATTGCATGCCAAATAAGGCTGCATGACAACAGCCCAATAAACCACCAAGGCGGTGGATTCCCTTAAAGGGAAACAGAATGACGGAAACAGAATGACGGAAACAGAAACAACGGAAACAACGAACGAAACACAGACTTTTCAGATCCACGACAAGGATACTGGCAGTGCTGATGTGCAGGTGGCTCAATTAACCACACGCATCAATCACCTCACCGAGCACCTCAGTGCTCACAAAAAGGATTTCTCCACACGCCGGGGACTCCTGAAACTTGTGGCTAGGCGGCGGAAACTCTTGGATTATCTGAATTCCAAGAATCCCGAGCGCTATCAGAACCTGATTAAGGGTCTCAAGCTTCGCCGTTAGGCAAAGCTTCCCGCCTTTAGCGGCACTCAAAAATTAAGCCGATCCAAGCACCCCGACGGGGAACGTCCTGCTGCATTGCGTGGACAATCCTAAGTGGAAATAATCCCTAGTTGAGGACAAACCCTAAGATTTATCAATTTTTCCTTACCCGGAAGGTCCGGGTCAAAGGAATCTAACCAAACCGGGCAGTTCCCGATGCTTTATCGCCTGCCCAATCGAAAACAAAAGAAATGAGTAAAGAAAGTATATCCGTCAACTTGGACGGAAAAGAAATCAGTATTGAAACCGGTAAAATGGGACGCCTCGCGGATGGTGCCTGCACCATCAGTTGCGGTGAAACCGTGGTCATGGTAACCGCGGTCTCACAAACGAAAATGCGCGAAGGGCAGAGTTGGTTCCCGATGTCTGTCGAGTATAAGGAAAAGGCAGCGGCAGCAGGTCGCTTCCCCGGCGGTTACTTCAAGCGTGAAGGGCGCCCTACGGAAAAAGAAATCCTCACCTGCCGGATGACTGACCGTCCGCTACGTCCATTGTTCCCGAAAGGCTACCTTTATGACACACAGATTGTTGCCCTACTTCTCAGCGCAGATGGGGAGAATGACTCAGATGTGCTCAGCATGAACGGCGCATCCTGTGCCCTCTGCCTTTCCGACATCCCCTTCGCAGGCCCAATCGGCGCGGTTCGTGTAGGCCACGTTGACGGCAAGTTCATTGTTAACCCAACCCATAGTGAAATGGAGGAATCCGATCTCGACCTCGTCTACGCGGGCAACGAGACCGAGGTGGTCATGATCGAGGGTGCTGCTGATGAATTACCAGAGGATAAATTCTGTGAAGCCCTCGCCTTTGCCCAGGGGCACGTGACGACCCTCGTCAAGGCGCAACTGGACTTGGCTGCCCGTGCAGGCAAGCCGAAGCGTGAAGCTGAGCTCCTTGAGGTGAAGCAGGAGATGCTGGACATCGCCTACGCGGTTGCCGGTGACCGTATTGAGGAAGCAATCTATAAGCCCTCAAAGGTGGAACGTGGCAAGGCTGTCGATGTCCTGCGCAAAGAGGTTTCAGCTGCCATTCTTGAGCAATATGAAGATGCCTCTGATTTTGCCATAGATCAGGCATTCGACTTCCTGCAGAAAAAGGCATTCCGCAAAACAATCTTCGATAAAGGCGTTCGTGCAGACGGCCGGAAAATTGATGAACTCCGTGAATTGAGTGCCGAGGTCGACTTAATGCCTCGCGCCCACGGTTCAGCACTCTTCGCGCGTGGTGAAACACAGGCACTGGGTCTCGCTACGCTTGCCCCCTCCGATGAAGCACAGTTCCTCGATGCCTACACAGGCGGTGAAGAGGAAAAGAGCTTCCTTCTGCATTACAACTTTCCGCCTTTCTCTGTAGGTGAAACCGGACGGATGGGAGGACTTAACCGACGTGAGATAGGACATGGCGCACTTGCTGAGCGCTCGATCAAGCCTTCCCTTCCCGACCAGGATGAGTTCCCCTACGCAATGCGCGTGACATCGGAAGTCATGGAATCCAATGGTTCCACCTCCATGGCATCGGTATGCGCGGGAACAATGGCTCTTCTGGATGCCGGCGTTCCGATCAAGCGCCCGGTTGCGGGAATTTCCGTTGGCCTGGTCACAGAAAGTGATGAGGATGGCAACATCAAAGATTACAAGAGGTTGCTGGACATCATTGGTTCTGAGGACTTCTTCGGTGACATGGATTTCAAACTCTGTGGAACCTCTGAGGGTGTCACCGGGTTTCAGCTCGACCTGAAACTCACCGGCCTACCGCTCTCCATCCTCAACGAAGCGATCCATCAAGCCACCGAGGCACTCGGCAAGGTCCAGGAGGTCATGGCTCAGGCTATCTCCAGCCCTGCTGAGCTCAGCCCGCATGCTCCCCGTATCGAGTCTATCAAGATCAATCCGGACAAGATCGGTAACGTCATCGGGCCCGGAGGCAAAATCATCAAGGGGATCCAGGCCGAGACCGGCGCAGAGATCAACATTGAGGATGACGGCACAGTGCGCATCTACGCTATCAAGAAAGACAGCCTTGACCGTGCAATGGAAATGGTGGAGAACATCACCGCCGAAATTCAAATCGACAAGATCTACCAGGGCAAGGTGGTTTCGACCACCAACTTTGGTGCATTCATGGAAGTGCTTCCCGGCCAGGACGGCATGATCCACATCTCAGAGCTTAGCGATTTCCGTGTCGACAGGGTTGAAGATGTCGTCAATGTCGGGGATGTCATCTACGCCAAGTGCATCGGCATCGATGACAAGGGACGCGTCAAGATGAGTCGACAGGCCGCCATGGAGGAGCGTGGCGAACAACACCTTGACGACGCTCTACGCGAAAAAGCGGAAAAGAACCGTGATAAACGTCAGAATGATGGTGATGGCGGGGACTGGAGCCCTGGTGATGGCGAGAGGCGCGAACGACGTGGCCGTGGCGGACGCGACCGCCGTGGCGGTGGCGGTGGCGGACGCGATCGACGCGATCGACGTGACTAACACGATTACCCGTTAAATATCAGAGTCAAAAGGCGCTCCTGGAAAGGGGCGCCTTTTCTGTTTCAGGAAAAAGGGTTTCCTATCAGGATTACTGCCTTTGCCCGAAAGCCGCTTGAGGAGGTTCCTCAGTTTGTTCCATCACCTTGGCATGCAGCACCGGGATGGTAAACTCATCCCACTTCTCATAAGCCATGGTTCCGTGAATCTTATACCATCCCATCTCCTTGTATTGCGGGATCGATTCATCAAACTGAACAGGAATGGAAACCGGACGCGCATCAGCAATGCAGCAGTTCATCATCAAGCGAAAGACCCTCACGCGTTTATTCTCGGAATTGCGCATCTTCTCGGGCATCACCTGGCCCACTGTCTCGATCGGCAGGCCCTTGACCACATTCTGAATCTCCTCATCGCCACCGGTATAGAAGAGGCTGATGACATCCATCATGAACTCGCCTTTTTCATTTTGATCAACCTGTTGCTTTAAATCCTCAATCGTGTAGGGCCCCCAGCCGGCAGCATCCGCGACGGCATCATCCTTGGACTGGCCGGCTTCCCCCGCGTTCCCCTCCCCGGCACTGACCTCTCCACTCTTCTTCCCCAACTGGAACTGCTCCGGAACCGAGCCGACCACTCCTTTCACTGAAAGGTTATTCTCATACCATCTTGGGCTGTAGGCATCAGGAGTCAGGACCGCGGCGGAGAGCAACGGCACCAGAACGACCGCAGCAGTGAGAATCATGGTGCCAAGACCGGGATCATCGTGACTATGGTCATGGTCATGGTCATGGTCGTGGTCGTGGTCGTGGTCGTGGTCGTGACCACAATTCCCCTTCTGGCCTGCAGTAATCGCTAAAAAAAACGCGATAATGCACAGCACCACGCCGGCCAGCAACGCCTGTATCTGGAAACTCCCGGCCTTGGTCAGGTAGGCATTGATACGGCCATGGGTATAAAACCAGACAAAAACCGACCCCACAAGGAAGAGGACCAGGGCCTGAAAAAGCGGTAATGCTCTGTGTGACATACTTCTCTTCTTTAATCTATGTTCCCGGCACGGGGATATATCCCCATTGAATAAAAATAATTCCCAGCAAAACAAATAAGCCAACGGCCAGGGAAACAACAAACTTCGGCTTGAAAATCGCACTGTACATAAATACCAGCTTCACGTCCATCATCGGCCCATAAGTAAGGAAAGCCAATTTCGCCGCCGAGGAAAAGCTCGTCATGTTTGCGGCAATGAATGCATCCGAGGTGCTACATAGGGATAATATAAATGCCAGCGCCATCATTACCGGAATTCCCATCCAGTCCGATGAACCGAACTGATCAATCACCCCCTGGGGAAATTGCGTGCGGTAGATAGCCGTAATCATCACTCCAATGGTAAAATACATGCCCACCTCGATAAAGTCCCGGGCCGCTGCCCGAAGGGCAAGCACCAGCTTGTCCGGACCCTCGTTGCCGCCTTCCACCTCATGATCCTGTTGATCATGCTTGTGCTCCTTCTCCGCCTCATGATGATCCGGCTTACTCAGGAGGAACTCTCTCAGGATACTGCCCGCGGAAAACTGATGAATGACAAAGCCCACCAATACCGTAACAAGGTAGGCAATTCCTATGCGCGAGATCATCATGAACATCGGATCATTCCCGGCAAAAGCTGAAAAGGTGCTTAACGCGACCACAGGGTTCACAATGGGTGCCGCCAGCATATAGGTGATCGCGCAGGATACCGGCAACCCCTTCTTCACAAGCCGGCGAATCACAGGAACAATGGCACATTCACATACCGGGAACACCACGCCAAGAAGGCCACTCAATGCGATCGCCGCATATCGATTCCTGGGGAGAATACGATCCATCATGTTTGATGGCAGGTAGGCATCAATGAACCCGGAAATGATGGTGCCAAGTAAAATATACGGCGCCCCTTCAAACAATATGCTTAGGAAAGCAAAAAAGAAGTCTCCAAGTGAAGTGGGATCAGTAAAGGGCATTGTTAAAGAAGACCCTTATTTTGGGCGGTTTCCCGAATATCGCAAGCAATGCGAGCAATGACCTCAAAAAAAAAGAAGACCGACAGGAAACCCCACGATCCTGCCGGTCTGTAATCAGGAGTGGAATGAACCGAACTTCCTGAAAACCTTGGGTTAACTCCTTTGAACAGCGTTAAACTGCCAAGCTTAAATATTTCAAGCGCTTTCCAAAGAGCAACCGAGGTCACAGATAAACTGCCCCTCACGGGGCTTTCTCACCAAAAAAAGAAAAAATAGAGGAAATTGCTGAATTCCTTGCCCTTACAAGGCTTAAACTAGGATTTTCCCTGCAACTTCACCATAGACATCGGTAAGCCGGAAGTCGCGGCCGGCATACCGGAAGGTAAGCTTGGTATGATCAAGGCCCATCAGGTGCAGGATAGTGGCATGCAGGTCATGGGTATGCATTTTGTCCTCCACTGCAATCCCGCCCAGCGGATCCGTTGAACCATAACGCATCCCGCCCTTGACTCCACCACCGGCCATCCACATGGAATACCCGCGATTATTGTGCCTGCGACCGTCTTTATTCTGTCCCTCCGGCGAACGACCAAATTCGCCTCCCCAGACAAGCAAAGTGTCTTTGAGCATCCCGCGCTCTTTAAGGTCAGCTATCAAGGCCGCGATTGGCTGATCGGTAGCCAAGGCATTGGTTTTGAGCTTGGTGCTTAATCCATTGTGCTGATCCCACCCATTGTGAGTGACCTGGATGAACCTTACCCCGGCCTCAGCAAGGCGGCGAGCCATCAGGCATTGGGTAGCAAAATTGCTGGTTGCTTGTTTTCCAATGCCATACATCTCACGGATCTTTTCCGGCTCCTTTTGCAAATCCATCACCCCGGGCACCGCTGTCTGCATACGATATGCCAATTCATAGCTCTGGATCACTCCCTCTATCTCACTGTTGACGCCAACCCGCTCGAGCATGCCGCGATTCATTGACTGCACAAGGTCAATCTGCCGGCGTTGCTCCTGATCAGAAAAACTCGCATTCCTGATGTTGGCCATCGCATTACCCATCGTGAGCTTGGTGCCCTGAAAACTGGCCGGCAGAAAAGCCGAGCCGTAATTCTGCGCACCTCCCAGCCGCCCGAGAGGATTAATCGTGACAAATCCCGGCAAGTCCTGATTAGCCGTGCCAAGACCATATGTCATCCATGCCCCCATGGATGGACGCACAAAATTCTGGCTTCCGGTATGAAGGGCAATAACCGCCTGTGGATGCGCGGGACTGGTGGTATGCATGCCATTGAGCAAACACAAATCATCAGCATGTTTGGCCAGATGTGGATAAAGCTCGGAAATCATTAAGCCACTCCTGCCATGAGGGTTGAACTTGTATCTTGGAGCCAGCAACCCCTTGCCTCCCTCGTTCTTGCCTCCGGACTTTATCAACTCCGGCTTATGGTCAAAGGTCTCGAGGTGGCTCGGCCCCCCCTGCATAAACATAAAGATTACCCGTTTAGCCTTGGCAGGAAAATGCGGTGGTTTCTCGGAAAGTGGATTGCGAAAACCTGCTGCCCGCGCTTCGCCACCCAGCAAGCCTCTCAGCGCAAGGTAACCAAACCCGCACGATGTCATTGCCAACGCATTGCGGCGGGTTAGGGAGCCAGGGATATAATTCATGATTTGGAATGCTTACTCTACCCCAGAAAGGAGCTTTTATAAAGCGTAACGGAACTCAGCTGAGGCAAACAAGGCCTGTATCATTGCTCCCAGGGCCTCTTCACCTGATTGACCTTCATCAGAAGCAGTCTCCAGATATCCTCTGGCCTGTGCCAGTTCGCCACCGGAAGGAGGCCTGCCGAGAGCAAGCAGATAAGCCCCGCTAATGCGCTCCTCTTCACCGGCAAGTTGCTTATCCTTCAGTAATCGCGCAGCGGCAGCGCGAGACTGGCCTATCACAAACTGATCATTAAGCAGATAAAGAGCCTGGGTGGAAACCGTGGTGATATCCCGCCGCCCGATTACCGAAGCCGGCTCGGCAAAATCAAATACCTGCAGAAATTCAGGAACATAGTTACGCACAATGGGCAGGTAGACGCTGCGGTGCGCAAAGGCGTTTAATGAGGGGCCGCCGCCATCCTTACCAATCTCGCCAGCCTTTAATTTCTGAACCAAGGAGCCCTTGGCCGGTTCCAGTTCCAGAGTTCCGGCAACCAGCATTATTGCATCACGCAGGGCTTCCGCCTCAAGGCGCCTGACATTGGCCCGCCAGAACAGGGTATTGTCGGGATCCGCGGCATGATTGCTTTCCCTGTATTGACTGGCAAGCCGATAGGAATGGCTCAACATCACAGCACGAATGAGCTTTTTCACCGACCAGCCCATCTCCCCTGTGAAACGGACCGCAAGATGGTCGAGTAATTGCGGATGACTTGGACGCTCACCACTCTCCCCGAAATTATCAACAGTACGGACGATCCCCGATCCGAACAGATGATGCCACACACGGTTTACCATGACCCGCGCAGTCATCGGGTGTGAGGCATCACTCATCCAGCGCGCCAACTCCAGGCGACCACTGGAGTCAGGCGGTAATTGAGGTTGTTCTCCATTGGTCAAGACCTGGGGAACTCCCCGTGCCACCTCGGCTCCGTGGTTATCCGCATCTCCACGGATACGAACCTTACAGTTGGAAACCTTTTCCGCATCACATACCCCCATGGCCACGTTACCATCTACCGCGCCCCCCCCCTTGCGGGCATTGGCGAGTTTGCTTATTTGTTTCTGGAGACGCTTCACTTGTGCCTTGATCTGCTTGATCCGCTGCTGCGCGCGTTGCGGAGTCAATGGTGCTGCCGTAGCACTCGAAGTCCTGGCCTTGCCTCCCTGCCCTGGCTTCCTGAACTCTTTAAGCCCTTCAACCAGTTTGCTCTCCTCCTTTTTCAAGTTGGTCAATTGCCTCTGTAACTTCACCTCCTTTCCTCCTGGCCTTGAAGATTTCACAACCGCAGGCTTCTCCCCTCCCTGATCACTCAGGGAAATCAAAACACTAGGGTTAAGCTTGTTTCCCCCACCTTGCCGGTTCCCGTAACCGCTCAGCGTACTCGTGCTGCCAAAAATTCCCGCCATTGCGTAATAATCTGTAGTCGGGATGGGATCAAACTTGTGATCATGGCAACGTGCACAACCTGTCGTTAATGCCATGAACGCCCTGCCGGTCACGTCAATCTGGTCATCAATCACATCCAATTTGAACTTCTCGCGGTCGCGCTCATTAAGGTCCATCGATCCCAAGGCCAAAAACCCGGTAGCGACATGATGCTCATCACTTTGCCCGTCATCCTTGGCGGGTAACAGATCGCCTGCCAGTTGTTCGGTCACAAACCGGTTGTAGGGCTTATCTTTATTTAAAGCCGCAATAACATAATCCCGGTATTTCCAGGCAAAAGGAAACGGATAGTTTCGGGTGCGCCCCATCGATTCACCATAACGCACGATATCCAGCCAGTGTCGCCCCCAGCGTTCCCCAAAATGCCGGGAGGCAAGCAAACGATCCACCACCCCGGCAAAAGCCTCCCTGTCACTGGCGGGGTCATTAATGAACGCTCTGATCTCTTCAGGTGTTGGAGGCAGACCGACAAGATCGTAAGTAGCGCGCCGGATAAGCATGGCACGATCGGCATCCGCCACAGGAACAACCCCCTTGTCTGCCTGCTTGGCGAGAATAAACCGGTCAATCGGGTCATTAACCCATCCTGTATTCTTCGTCTCGGGTATTGGCGGAGCCTTTACAGGTCGAAATGACCAGAACTTGCGACCGGCGGCAATATCAATTGAAGACGATACGGATTTTGACGGCTTTCCGTTCCGGGGATCCGGAGCTCCCATCTCCACCCACTGCCTCAAATGGGAAATCTCAGAAGTGGAGAGCTTGTATTTCGGCGGCATTGCAAAGTCCGGGTCTTGCTGTTCCACCGCCTCTATGATCAGGCTTCCGGAAATCTTTCCGGGAATCAGCGCCGGACCGGAATCTCCGCCATCCATCCAGCCGGCCTGAGTATCCAGCATCAGACCGCCTTTATCCTCTCCCTTCGCCGCTGAGTGACATTTATAACAATGCTTGGCCAGCAACGGTCGGATGGATTTCTCGAAAAAAGCGATCTCTTCTGGGGCCTGATCAGCGGCAGGCATTCTGGATAGGCCTGCCACGGCCAAGATAAGAAGGATTGCACTAACAGAAATCTTCATTGGGACTGAAGGATAAACACCAACAATTATACTTACTTTGGCAATAATTTCTCAACAAAAAATGGCTCTCCTGCCACAAAATATATCCGATTAATAATCCTCTTTTGACACCAGAGGAAGGCACACAACACTGCCAGTCATGCCCCGACCAGCAAGCGCACCGGATTCTCCACACAATCCCGAACCCGTGCAAGGAAAGTCACAGCTTCTTTCCCGTCAACAATGCGGTGATCATATCCAAGCGCTAGGTACATCATAGGTCGGATAACAACCTTGCCGTCCACCGCCACCGGACGCTCTATAATATTATGCATTCCAAGAATGGCCGACTGTGGCGCATTCAGGATGGGAGTCGATAGCATTGAGCCATAAATACCGCCGTTGGAAATCGTAAAGACGCCACCCTGCAGATCGGCAAGCTCAAGTTTTCCCTCACGTGCTCGTGAAGCGTAACCTGCAATATCCGACTCAATCTCAGAAAAACTCTTCTTCTCACAGTCCTTTATCACCGGAACGAAAAGTCCCCGGTCACTACCAACGGCAATACCGATATCGAAAAAATGATTAACGATGAGGTCATTACCATCTATGCGGGCATTGATCCCTGGAACTTCCCTTAGGGCATCGACAACAGCCTTGATGAAAATCGACATGAACCCAAGCTTGACCCCATACTTGGCAACAAAGTCATCCTGCACATCCTTGCGCAGTTTCATCACCCCGGACATATCACATTCATTAAAGGTTGTAAGCAATGCGGCGTCCTGTTGCGCTGATACCAACTGCGTTGCGATCTTCCGCCGCATGGGGGAGAGGCGCCGGCGTGTAATTCTGCCGTTCTGCTCAATGGCAGGGGCAACCGGCTCAGGGGGAGCTACCGGATTAATACTCAAGTCCGGCAACATTTCCTTGGGAGCAGGAGCCTTAGCCGGTGCCGATTTCCGCACAGGTGCCGATTTCCGCACAGGTGCCGAGGTGATGCCTCTCTCAATGCAGGCCTGAACATCCTTCTTAAGAATCGCTCCGCGCTTGCCCGTGCCGACAACCAGTGAGAGGTCAACACCGTTCTCCTTTGCCAAACGCATCACCACCGGAGAAACGGGCGCCTTGCGTCTTGATCCTGCTTCCCGGCTACGAGCAGGAGAAGGCATTACCGGAACCAACTCAGGTTGTATCACCGAAACAGGTGCCTGCTGAGGTGCCTGCTGAGGTGCCTGCTGAGGTGCCTGCTGAGGTGCCTGCTGAGGTGCC
>JAAESJ010000652.1 GCA_024229495.1 Verrucomicrobiaceae bacterium
CTCCTTTGGGGAAAACTTCGCTGTAAGAAATTCCTGATCGGCCTTTGAGAGTTTGTTAAGCGGTAGTTTTAGAGTTTTCCCTGCCTTTGTTTTCAGGGTCACCTGATTACCAGTTAGCGAGACCAGTTCAGCTTCAACTTTTGTGCCAATGATCGATGTCCAAGTGCGCAGCTCTGACTTTGCATCCTGCGCGGCACTGAAAGACGTGCCCAGGATAATAAGCAGTGGAAGTAGAACAACTATCCTCACCCCGCAACCCTAACACCACCACCCCACAGCGCACAAGGGCACAAGGGCACAAGGGCGGGTGGCTCAGTGGTTAGGGGTCAGTAGTCCCCATCCTGGTTCCTTTACCGTGATGCGGTGCTAACTGCCTATTCAAAAAGCTGTTCCATCAGCGACATTCCTTCTTCCATATCGAGCTCTTCCCCCTTGTCATTCCAGAATTTCATGGACACTGGCGCCCCGTCTTTCATGAGTGGCCCTCCGTCTTTCATGAGGGCAGTTGCGGCCTTTTTGCCATTCTTATGCCAAGCGACCATTTCCTGTAATCCGTCATCGGCAGGACTCATGCTCGATTGCTTCTCACCAGTTCGATAATACGCTTGGCGCTGAACCGTTTTGCCTTCCCTGTTGAGACTCATACCCCATATCTTGCCGTTTTCATACCAGAGCATCGCACGGCCATCAGGTTTCCCGTTTTTCCACTCAACGAGTTCTACCAATTGGCCCTCATTAATCATTTTCGTCCACCCAGTGTAGTCCTCGTCGCCGATGTTCTCGATCGCATCCTTGGCAAATCGCTCAACATCGGCATCGCTTATCAGCGGCTCTGGGCCACCAGAGGAAGGCTTTACTTCTTCGCTTGGTGCCTCGACTGCTCCAGCATCCTGAGCGGTCTCAGCATTATCACCTGATGCCTTCTTCTCTCCGCACCCGATGAGTAGGAAGCAGCTGAGCAGCGAAAGTAAAAGCAATATCTTCATGCTATAGAGCTTACCACTCACACACCACACCCGCCATTACAAAAGCACACCAACTTTACACCACCCCACAGCGCACAAGGGCACAAGGGCGGGTGGCTTTTGGTTGGGGTTGGGGGTTGGGGGTTGGTTGATTAAGTAGAACCTTCGCCCCTTACTTCTCCATCACCATGCGCAGCCACTCCTTGCCGGGTTCCAGTGGCAGGCTCACCTTGAACTGGCCGTTGCCAAGGTCATTGAGCGTGCCGCCGCCATAGGCAATCCAGTTGATGAAGTCATCGGTCTTCTGCAAGTCAAAGCACAAGGTGACCACGCCGGTCACTGGATCCTTTGCCATCACAATGGAGTCAACCCGCGCATCCTGCACTTCGGCCAAGGTCAGGCGGGCGTCGCGCTCTGTGATCGCGGTATCACGTTCTGCCACTACCGCGTTGTAGGCAGTCTGTGTTGGCAGGGCATCACGTTCGGCGACCACTGCGTCATAACTTTCCCGCGTTGGGCGTTTGGATAGCTCTGCTAATTCATTTCTTACATTCTGAACAGCCGAAAGACTTAAATTTACAGTCAGCCCATGCCAATTTCCACCGATATCACCATAAGAGTCAAGGTTTGCCAAGGCTGACACTTGAGCTTGGGCCCCATTGACAACATTTAAAAAGACTTCATGATCCACAGCTGGTGCAACGCCCAGGAACAGGATGTTTGTCAGGTTGCTGCAATTATAAAAGGCTCCATCACCTATATTAGTTACACTTGCCGGAATGGTAACGATCGAAAGGCTCGAACAGTTTGAAAAGGCCCCCAACTGTGGTTGAGGCTCAGGGTCATCCCCGGGAAAATCAGGCCATTGATGCGGCGCACCTGTAAACGTCGTGAGGGTATTAGGAAGGATAATAGTTTTCAGGTTCGAGCACCCACTGAAAGCCAGATATGAAATTTGGCTGACACCATCCGGAAGCGTGATGTTCGTCAGATTATTACAATTCATAAAGGATCCAACCTCAATGACTTCGACGCCATCCGGAACCGTGTAATCACCTTCCAGCCTTCCCTTTGGATAAGCCAACAGAGCCGATTGCTCTTTGTTAAAAAGAATCCCGTTAAGGTCCATGTAGTCAAGGTTCTCCTCATCGACCTGAATTCCAGTCAGTCTACTGCAACCACGAAACGGACTCTCACCAATACTTCTAATGGTGTCGGGAATCCGGATGCTCGTCAATTCTCGGCAGTCGCGGAAGGCTCCATGTTGGATAGCTGCAACAGGATATCCTCCAATGCTTTCAGGAATAGCAAGCTCTCCAGAAGCTGAAACATTACAACTCGTAATCGTAACCCTTCCATCCACTCCAACAGTCACCGGAAAATGCGTAACCCAGCTTAGCCAGCATATGACACCATCCAGACAATTCAAAGTAAAGCCTCGCCATTCTGAACCAATCAAACCAAAAGAATTATGCAACTCACCTGAAACAAAAGCTTGTCCTCCGGCAGGGACATTATTGAAAGCCGTGTGGCGAACTTCTGGTGCAGCACCTCTAAAAACAATGCTAGTGAGTTGAGTGCATCCACTAAAAGCATGATGATGAATAGTGCGCACACCTGAGCCGACTGTGACGCTTGATAAGCTATTGCATTTATAGAATGCGCTAGAGGCAATGCCAGTGACACCATCTGGAACAATGACACTTGTTAGGCTTGTGCATTCTATAAATGCAGCATCGCCTATACTGCGGATTCCTTCGGCAAGGGTAATTTGTTTTAAGTTTGTGCAGAACTCAAAAGCGTTACGGCCAATACTGGTAACGCTTCCAGGAATGGTAATGTTCGTCAGACCGCATCTAGAGAATGCATATTGCCCGATGCTGGTGACAGGATGACCTCCAATGGTGTCCGGAATCACCAGTTCTCCAGAGGCTGCTCGATCACAATTTGTGATGGTGACCTCGCCGTCAGTCGTGGTCCATGTCAAGACGCTGAGGGGATCGTCGATCACAGTGAGGCCATTCCAGGTGGCGCCCACATCGCCAAAAGAGCTAAGATCCTCAAACGTCACCACAGCTTCAGCACCGTCCGCCACATCTGAGAATGCGCCAGCACCCACGGTTGGAGCGGCGCCCAGGAAAGTGATGCGCGTCAGGCTGATACAGCAATAGAAGGCGTTATTCCCGATGCTGGTGACGCCATTGCCAATTGTTATGCCGATTAGGCCCTGGCTACTTTGAAAGGCGTTATTCCCGATGCTGGTGACACTATCAGGAATCGTGATGTTCGTCAGGGCATGAACGCCACGGAAGGCATATTCTCCGATGTTAATTACGCCATTACCAATCGTAACGCTCGTCAGGCCGGCACAGAGATCGAAGGCCAAATCCCCGATGCTAGTGACACTATCAGGAATAATGATGCTCGTCAGGCTGGTGCATTCACGGAAGGCCATTCTCCCGATGCTGGTGACAGGATATCCTCCAATGGTGTCCGGAATGACAAGCTCGCCGGTGGCGCCATCATTACAATCGGTGATGGTGACTATTCCGTTAGTGGTAGTGTAAGTCAGGTCGCTAAGGTCAGCGGCAAAGAGAGGAGCAGTGAAAATACAAATGAGGGCAATGAGGGCATGGGGTAATTTCATACGTATGCCCTACCATAGAGGACCACAGGGCACAAGGGCGCGTGGCTAATGGTTGGCTACTCACCCCCCACGATGCAGGTCGCTTGATTGGGGTAACCCTCAAGGCTTCTCGCTGATCAGCTTTACCGGCCTTCCCGCGAACTTGTCACCCCAGCCCTTGGCTTCGGGTTTGCGGTAGATGGTTGGGGTTGCATTAAATAAAGGAGACGGCTCAACTTTAGGTGCATCTCCAAGAAATGTTACGGAGGTCAGCCCGGTGCATTGATAGAACGGCGCCTCTCCCATGCTGGTTACACTATCAGGAATCGTAATGCTCGTCAGGCTCTTGCAGCCATCGAAGACCCGAGCTCCGATGCTGGTTACACGTCTCGTCATAAGGGGTTCATGTAACAGGGATCAGGTGCAGGGTCGAGGGTGCCTAGACCCAATCCACGCGGATCGGGGCGGTTGGGCTTGAGGCTGGGTGAGGTTACTTCTGAGACTCTTGGTATGTCTCAACCTCTTCGCCTTTGCTGTTCCAGTATTTCGCGGAAACCCATCTGCCGTCTTTGTAGGTTTGTTCGGTCCACTTCTGGCCGTTCTCGTGCCAATACGTCTGAAGGCCATCCGATTCTCCGTCTTTCCAGGTGCTTTCGGACTTCTTCTGTCCGTTCTCCTGCCACGTCCTATGGTGTACCTTTCTGCCGTCCCTGAACTCCATCAGGGACTCTACTTGTCCCGA
>JAAESJ010000653.1 GCA_024229495.1 Verrucomicrobiaceae bacterium
CAATTGCACGCACTACCAGCACGCGGCGGTCGTCAGCGGGGAAAGCATCATTGCCGGGGATGGAGGCTGCCAGTTGATGAATGCCGGCAGATGGCAATTGCGCAAACATGGTCAATGTTCTGGATTCGCCGGGTGGCAGGGACTCTATTTCCATGGGGTCGCCGACCGGCTTACCGTCAATGGAGAGTTGAACGGGAATGTCATCAAAGGAATTAGCGCCAAAGTTACTGATCTCCACGGCGAGCCTGACCGGCTGACCGACTGCTGTAACCGGAGTATTTTGGGATAAGCGCGTTATGGCCAGGTTTTCTCCGGGGTTATTCCCGACCATTGCGATCACGCTTCTGATGTCCTCAGGAGCCTTCTCAAGGACACGGATGATACTTTCAAACTGGTTCCAGGCGTTGGCGTCACCGTCAGTGATCAATACCAGTTCCTTCTGCGCGGCGGAACGGTTTGCAAGCGAATCCAATGCGGCTTTTACGGCTGGCATCAGGTCGCTGCTACGGTTAGTCAGGGGATCGCCATTTTCACTTGAGAGAATTTCACCTGCACGGTTCAGATCGTGAGTGGGCTCTGTGATTCCGGAGCCGGTGGAATCTGCGGCAAATATTACTGAAGCCGCTGAGCCGCGGGGCAGGGTTTCGACTGTTTCGGTGCCGAATCCGCGGGCGATTTCAAAGCGAGTTTTGTCGCTTCCCTGATCCGTCCGTCCCATGCTACCTGA
Organism: Verrucomicrobiaceae bacterium; assembly: GCA_024229495.1. Lineage (GTDB taxonomy): Bacteria > Verrucomicrobiota > Verrucomicrobiia > Verrucomicrobiales > DEV007 > CACIUL01. The sequence goes on from JAAESJ010000653.1 coordinate 728, forward strand.
AGAATCAATGATGATGGTTGATGCAATTTTTGAGCCGAGAATTTGTGAATCAAGCCAGGCTGCAGCGGGTCGCGCGAGGGCAAGGGCAAGCAGTGCGACGAGTGCCAGTCGTAGCAAAAGCAGGATCCAGTCCTCGACCTTCATGCGGCGCTGGTTACGTTCAAGGCTGACCTGCAGGAACCTCATTGCGGCCCATGGAAGCTTCTTGAAACGCCGGCGGTTCAGCAGGTGTACAATGATCGGTATGGCCAATGCGGCCATGCCGAAGAGCATTGCTGAGTTAAGAAAGCTCATTGATTACTTGGTGGACATCTCCCGGCGGAAGGTGAGGTAGGAAGCAAGGACGTCTTCAAGTGGCCTTGATGTGTCACATTGGACGAAATGGCAGGAATTTCGGCGGAAGCCTTGCTCCAACTTGTCTTGGAAAGCCTTGAATTGTTCCAGGTAGCTTTTCCTTATCTCGGAAGGGCGGGTCTTGATATTCGGAATGTTTTCCATGCCCTCAAACTCAACAAGCCCCGAGAAAGGGAAGTTGATTTCATCGTTGTCTACTACCTGAAGAGCGATGACCTCATGACCGACAAAGCGCAGGTGTTGAACCGCGTCGAGGACTGCTTCTTCGTCATCAAAAAAATCACTGGCAACTATTACTAGTCCTTTTCGTTGTGATTGCTTGGCCACATTGTGCAGTTGTCCGGGCAAGTCGGTTTCTCCACGGGCATCAAAGGCTGAGAGTTGCTCAAGGATGTTAAAAAGGTGATTTTGAGTGTTTCCACGTGGCAGTTGATCTCGGGTTCCATCATCAAATAAGGATAGTGAAACGGCGTCTCGTTGCTTGATGATGAGGAACGCAAGGCAGGCAATTGCCATCTTGGCGTAATCGAGCTTGCTGGTCTCGCCAGACCCGTATTTCATCGACTCACTGCCGTCGATCAAGAGGTGCGCGACGAAATTCGTCTCCTGCTCATACTGTTTGATGTAATAGCGGTCGGTCTTGCCGAGCACTTTCCAGTCGAGGTGACGGACATCGTCGCCAGGTGCGTATTCACGGTGCTGTGAAAATTCGATGGCAAACCCTCGGTATGGAGACTTGTGCTCTCCAGCCATGTATCCCTCGACAATGAACCGGGCAGCCATGCCGAGCTTGTCAGCCCGGGCAAGCGTTTCAGCATTCAGAAGATTTAGGGAGTCTGTGTTCACTTTGTGAACAGCGGGTCAGATCTCATTTTTTTGTAACCGGTTGATACCAGGGGGAACGAATCATTTCGTCGTGTCAATTGTCACTCGTGCTGCGGGATCTCAGCAATGATCTTTGCTGTAATGGCATCAGAGTCGAGACCCTCACTTTGGGCAGCAAAGTTAGGGATGATACGATGACGGAAAATAGGTGGCGCGATAGCAGCAATGTTGTTGCAGCCGACATGGTTCTGACCGTTTAGCAGAGCATGAGCTTTTGCGGCAACGATCAGAGCGAGACCTGCACGCGGGCCGGCTCCCCAGGCAAGCCACTTGTCGCAGAAGTCGAGCGCCTCTTCAGATCCGGGGCGTGTCACGCGCACCAGTTTCTCAGCATAGCGCATGACATGTTCAGCAACAGGAACTGATCGTACAGCTTCCTGAATAGCGATGATGTCTGCTCCTGATAAGACCGGTTGAGGACTTGATGGTTGTGATCCGGTATAGGCTCGCATGATCTCAAATTCCTCTTCCTCCGAGGGATATTCTACTTTGATCATGAACATGAAGCGGTCGAGTTGTGCTTCCGGCAGAGGATAGGTGCCTTCCTGCTCAATAGGGTTTTGTGTAGCAAGAACAAAGAAGGGGTCGGGCAGGGCGTGGTCTTCCCCACCAATAGAAACCTTTCTTTCCTGCATCGACTCAAGCATTGCGGCCTGTGTCTTCGGCGGGGTGCGGTTAATCTCGTCAGCGAGGACGATATTGGCAAAAATTGGGCCGGAAAGGAACTTGAACTGACGTTCATTGGTTGCCGGATCTGAATAGATGACCTCGGTGCCGGTAATGTCTGAAGGCATCAGGTCAGGTGTGAACTGGATACGCTTATAGTTTAGGTCAAGGGACTCAGCAAGACTTGATATCAGCAGTGTTTTAGCCAGTCCGGGAACACCGACCAGCAGTGCGTGGTTCCGGGTGAATATGGCAATTAGAAGCTGCTCAATAACCTCGTCTTGGCCTATAATGACTTTACCGAGTTCGGAGCGGACGCGCTCGGCCGAGTCCTTTAATTTTTCGACGGCAGAGGGATCAGCAGACTCGACAGTGGATTCAGTAGACATAGGGATAAAAATGATTTTGGAAGCGTGTTGTTAAGATAACTCCGATATTTTGTTTCTTGGAAATACCAAAACGGGAATTGTTCTGCAAGCTCCCTTTGATAATTGGTTAAATTACTTGAAGCTGGCGTTTCTCACTCCCTACATGCGATTTTTTTGCCTAAAAAAATCACATAAGGGAAACAGTCTAAGAAACCTTCGGTTGAGTGGTGGGAATCCTTTTCAGTAAGGGTTTTGAGCGCAATACGTAACCACAAGTCCGAATCTGGGTGAATTAAGGTCGCGATTAATGTGTAATCGGATTTTTTTAAAAAGACCTCATCAGGAAAATATTCATGCTGAGGAGCCGCCTACGGAGGGGAAAGCTAATCAATCACAAGTCGTTGGAACTTGGCTGGTGTTAAATATTTTCCCGAGGTTTCGAGAAAATATCCCGAAGGATTCTAGCGAGTTGCCTTGAGGCGAAAGGCTCGGAATTCGTCGGTGGAAATGGGTTCCGGCAGGCGAACGGTGACCGATTCGGAGCCGTCTCCATTGTTTACTCTGGCGACTTCAACCAGGTTGAGGCTGGAAGCGTCTACCCAGTTTTTCATGTCGGTGCTGGTTTCAACGATGAAGGTAACATCAGTGGCAGCACTGTTCTGGCGATAGGTGAATGCGGCTGAATTTTCTAGAAGGGTGACAGACACGGCATCATGGCCTGAGCTTGCTGATTGATCGTCGGTTCCCAGAGCATATTCCAGGAACGCATTAAGCCCATCGCCGTCATCATCAGCTCCCGGATCTCCTGAGAATCCACTGCTCGATGTTCCGGGTGTTGGGGTTGAAGATATCCAGTTAGTGGGAAGGTCATGGTCGGGTACCGATTCGGGAGCCAGTAACACAAGGCTGTCGCCCCCACCATCGGCAGCTGTGGCCCACGGTGACTTGTCGTTGTATTCAAACTGCCGGATGGTTCCATTTTGTGCATCTTCCAGCTTGATATTTTCCCCTCCATTGCCCAGCGCCCCTCCTTCACTGAAGGTTCCTGCAACCGGCAAGCCAACGCCAAACTCAAGCTCGAAGGCATTTATGTCCCGGACAACCAGCACATGCTCTCCTGGCGCGAGTGAAGTGATGTTCCCGGTGGTAAAGTCAAAGTTGATGCCGTCTGTGAAACGGACATCAGTCAGGTCAAGGGTGACTTCGTTGCTGATGTTCATCAGTTCGATGAATTCCGCAAGGCCATTATCAGCGGGATGGTAATGAATCTCGGAAACCACGAGGTAGAGTTGTGAGTTGCTAGGATCACCGATGTAGCTGCCCGTGTTGTTTTTAAGTCCTGCCAAATCATGGAGGTCCAGGGTCTCGCCAAGGTTGGAGAGATGCCCGCTGTAATTGCCTACTACGAAATTGGATTGCCCTCCCCTGGGGCTGGTCAGGCGGGCTCGGAAGGCTCTGACGTTCGGGCTCAGGTATAGATTGCTCTCTGCCGGAATGATGGTTCCAGCAGGAATCTCAAACTCTATGCCACCACTTATCGTCCAGTTTGAGATATCCACCGCGATGCTGTTGTCGTTGATCAGTTCGATGAACTCCTCATCTTGGTTACGGGAAACCGGGTTAAATTCTATGTCGCCGAATTTAATGAGGGGTTCATTACTGCCTTCAGAATCGGCAATGCCGGCATGTAACTCAGGCAGGATCAGGAAATCACTACTGCCGGTGGATCCGTTCAGGCCGTGGATTGCAAGGACGTTGGTTCCTTCAACCAGCGTGTCGAGGTGATGGCTGACGTCAAAGATTTCAAATTCATTGATATCAGCCTCTTGCGAGGTTGTTGTGGCAGACGAGTTCCAGACAGGTGATGCGGGAGAGTTCTTCTGGTGCACTTTTGTGCCGTTGATGTAGGCGATGAAACCGTCATCAAATTTCATGCGCAATTGCAGGGACTTGTAAGCTGACGGGTTGGTTGTTTCAAATTCGATGCGCGAGTAGGAGGTGGCCTGGATATTGCGCATCGCTACCTTGGTGTCCGTGCCGATGAGTGGCAGATACTTTACACTATCGAAGCCGATTCCGGTTGTTCCTGAGGTCCAAAGGGTGTCGTCAAAGCCGGGCAGGGTCCATAATGTTCCATCAGAACCATCTTCAGGAATTTTGGTTTTTGCTTCTGCGCCGGCAGTAAGCAAGGGTGTGAAAACAAATGATAGTTGGCCGCTTTGAGGCTCGGGGAGTCCCGCAGAGGCTCCGTAGATGTAGGCGCGGCGTCCGGGGAGGTATTCATTTTTCCAGCGCTGGACAGCCTCTGCCATGTCCTCGACATCCGGATGGCTCGAGGTGTAGGGAACGGATGATCCATTACTCTGTGTCCATGACCCCCACTTGATGAAGTCGGATCGTGCATCAGAGGGCGAAATCTCCGGAGGGTCGATGAGCGCGGATTGTTCGTCCAGGCGCCTTTCCAGGTAACGTTCTGCATAAGGGGTGCCTGGCGGTTGGAGAAACTGATCGGAAAGGGTGCGTATCCTGCGCATCAACATATCCCGTGTTTCAGTGCGGCCCCAGAGCAAGGACACCAGCTTTACGGAGGTGCCCACCTGAATAACACCTGTAGAGAAGAGGTTATTGTCGAAGTAGGTGTCAGAACCGTTCCATTTACGGCCATGGGCGAGGTCAAGATCCCACGGCAGGATTGCCCACTCATCTGAACGACCCGTGTCCCTGTAGAGGTACCAGTTCTTGCGGTGCATGTCGGTATTGCGAATCACGCAGTTGGCGGCGCACATGTTGATGCACATCGGGATGTTCACGTTGTCGTAAATGTAGTTCCATAGCGCAGTCCCGGTGTTGTTGTTGAGGCCGTTGACGAGGCCCTGCAGGTCGGCGTTATTTTCATTCTTTCGGTTTTTCTTCTCTACACCACCACTGTTGGATGCACTGTTGAGCTGGTTGTTGTATACCTTGTAGAGTGCGCCTTCCGGGTTTAGTCCGGCACGATCCAGGTAGATGTCATCAGCGTCTTCGACAAAGTCAGCCGTGCTGAAGAATTCCCCGTTTTGCTGAACGCGTACTGTGTATGCAAAGTGGGCATGCACGCCGGAGTTGCGCATGAGCTCGTAGGAGAAAACGTGACGAACCTTTGACTTATCGGCCCAGTTGGTTAGCAGGTCGATATCCTTGACGCGTTTCTCGTCAGGATTCCAACGGAAGCGCTGGGTTTTATTGAAATCGATATTGAAGCTTTTCTTGATGAATCCTCCCGTGGATTGACCGTGCCGGTTGAGCTTGACGTTGTCATAAAGCTCTCCCAGATAAAATATTGCGCCATTGGTACCCGCTGTGGTTCCTGCCGCCGAGGGATTCTGCAGAAAGAGTTCCACGACTGGAAGCCTTGTGTCCACGTCGGGATTGTTTGCTACGGTTCCCACATATTGGTGTGAGTCTGTTGCAGAGGGGAATGGCGGCTCAAGTGTCTCAAATCCCATCTCATCAACAGCTGCGAAGCGCCAGCGGATCATTTCCCCAGCGTTAAAGGATCCGGCGGGGATTATCGCCGTATAGCTACCGGATCCGGGCGGATTTTCGGTCATCGAGACATTCGATTCATTGCCAAACATGACACGGTATATGAGTCGAACCTCTGTCGCCGGCGAGTTGACGCCAACTATCTGGGCGGTAACGGCAAGGCTGGCGCCCGGATCAGGCCGATCCGGCTTGTCGGCATACTCGACAAAAATAGGTCCAGCGCCATTGCCTGAGGAATTCGGGTTTCCCGGGGTTGGGTCATTGAAAAACCCCGTAAGTTTTGTTCCCCTGTCCTGAATTGCGGCAATAAGCTCGGGCTTGACCATGAAATCGGAGCCCCCGGGGGAAGAGTTCATGCCGTGGATGGCAAGCACGTTGAGTCCGCTTGTTATCAGCTGGGAAAAGTTGGTTAGGTTATGCTCTGATGCACTGGCTACAATTTGAGAATCTGATCTTCCTGAACGGTTGGATTTTGAGTTCCAGCTTTCATCTTCCGGGGCATTGTATTCAGCAACCCTTGTGCCGTTCAAGTATACGACATAACCGTCATCGATCCTGGTGTTCAGGGTCAGGCTTTGGATTTCCCTGTCAGTGGCGTTGAAGTTAAATGCAAAACGAAAGAATCCCGATGCATTCTGATTGCGCATGTCGTCTCTGATGTCGGTTGAGATCAAGGGGTCAAGAGCACCTCCTGTAGTCTCCCATCCGAACCCTGCGGTTCCGGTTTTCCATGATGAGTCATCAAATTGCGGCTGGTGCCAGTCGTTGCTCAGCGATCCATCAACCGGGATGAAATAATTTCCGGTGGCATTTTCAGGAACGAAGGTTTCAGAAACGCCTCCCGTGAAACTGCTCAACCCATAGGAATGGTCTTCATCTTGAGGAGGGTAGAAAGGGGCGAACTCGGTAAGAACGGTGATGCCGTCCGGTGCAACGAGGGCGAGGTATTCCCCGCTGGCATCGAGTTGAAAGTCGGTGTGCAATTGTGATGCCGGATTGGTGCGGTCTTTCCCTGAAGCAAAGACGATCAATCTTGACCCGCCGGCCAGGCTGATTGGAGGGAGAGTCCACCGGGTGAGTTCCTCCGAGTTGTCGGTAAGGTGGTGGCCGGCAAGGTCAATGGCGGTATTGCCCATATTGGCGATTTCGATCCAATCTGAGAAAGCTCCATCTTCATCTGGGAGAGTGGTCTCATTGGAAGCCATGAACTCCGAGATCACGGGAAAGCTCAATGAATTGATAGTGAACAGGTATAGGCCAGCAAGGGTGGTTGCGAGGGGGCGCATCATAGGCAGGGGGTGGTTATTTCCTTTAATTTATCCGTGTTAAGCAGGTTTGTCCAGAGAGCCGGTTAATGGAAATGTGTCGCTGTTTGCTGGTAAAACGGAGCCGAAACAACTATATTGAAGTAACCCCTTAACCTAAATACATGCGTCCTACCTCGATTCCCCTTCTTGCTGCCGTTATCATTGCAGCTTTTTGTTCCAAACTTCCTGCCGAGCAGGTGGTGTTCAGCGAGATTCACTACAACCCACAAGGTGACAAGCCTGAATATCTGGAGATTTATAACCTGACGGCCACGCCATTGGATATTGCTAATTGGAAATTTTCCAAGGGAGTTGATTATGAATTTCCGGATTTTAACGAGGCTGACCCAGAAAGCTCCTTCATTCAGCCCTTTGAGCGTATACTTATAGCGGGTGTCAATGAGCAGGCGTTGCGGGAGGCATACGTTATTCCTGCCGGGATAAAAATTTATGGGCCATGGTCAGGAGCTCTCGGCAACGAAGGAGAACTTCTCGAATTGCAGGACAAGAATGGTGCAGTCAGGGCATCCGTTGAATATAATGATGACGGGCGAAAGTGGCCTGTTGCAGCAGATGGGGCAGGGCACAGCTTGCGGTTGGTGAGGGAGAACAGAGGTGGCTCCAACTGGCGCAACTGGGGAGCGAGCATTGCTCAGGGGGGAACTCCAGGGAGTGGCGCAGTCCAAGATGAGGGGCAGATCACCCAGGTTTTGGAGTTAGGATCGACGTGGAAGTATGACCAGAGCGGTGTGAATAATGGCACTGAGTGGCGTGATCTGGATTTTGATGATTCATCATGGGATGAGGGGCCGGGATTTTTCGGCAAGGAGAGTGCCGGCAAGGTAATGCCGGAACCTGGATTCCAGACGGCATGGACTACTGGGGGAAGGATTACTTATTACCTGCGAAGGAAATTTCAATGGAACGAGGCGTTTTCTGAGGCCTCAATTGAGGTCAGTGGCCTTTTTGATGATGGTGTGGTTGTTTACCTTAATGGTCAGGAGATCGGACGTAACTCAATGCCGGTGGGGGTGATTGACTGGCAGACGCGAGCAAGTTCGCATGAGGCAAGAACGTATGAGCCTATCGTGCAGGGAGACATCTCCGGGGCATTGAAGGTTGGGACGAATGTTTTGGCGGTAGAGGTTCACAATTCATCGTCAGGGAGCTCGGACATTGTCTTCGGTGCGGATGGATTTATTTCCAGTGTTCCCGTTGACCAGACCGAACTGATCAAAGTTAGTGAGGTGCACTGCAGCGATGATGGTCGTGTGGACTGGGTGGAACTTCATGTTCCCGGGCAGGAGCCCCTAAACCTGGAGGGCTTTGCGGTGTCCTCGCAACAGGATTTCTCTGATGCAGTGATTCTGGATGGCAGCATTCCCGGTGGAGGGTATGCAAGCCGGGAGGTTGACTTCCCCATTGCAGAGAACGGTGAGTTTAGGATTTATGTAATTGCAGGTAGCAATGTTCTGGATGCTCACCGTTTTGACAGGGACTTTGACGAGGAGAGTTTTCAGTCCTCTCCTCCGGGAGCAGAATGGTATGGTGGAAATGGACACAGCAGGGACAGTGCCAACACTCCTTTGCGCAATACGGATATTGTCATCAATGAAATCATGTATGATGCCCCCTCTGATGGGCGTAATGCAGAATTCGTTGAGTTGTTTAATCGCGGAGTGGGTGCAGTTGACCTGAGCGGATGGAGGTTCGTTGATGGCATAGAGTTTGAATTCCCTTCCTCTACCGTTATTGCTCCCGGTAATTATCTCGTGGTCGCTGCAGACACCGGGTGGATACTTGATAATTATGGTCAGGTTCCGGTTATTGGAGATTTTTCAGGACAGTTGAGGGATTCCGGAGAGTTGCTACGCCTTGAGGATGCGATCGGGAATCTGGTGGACCAGGTGGATTACCTTCCTTCCGGAGACTGGCCCGAACTCGCCGATGGTGATGGCAGCAGCATGGAGTTAAGGCATCCACAAATGGACAATGATTCGCCGAGTGCCTGGGCTGACAGCGACGAGTCGCAAAAGGCAGAGTCGCAGACTTTCACCTATACGGAGGATTTTGAGAGGGTCCGATGGAATCCGTTGACTAGTGGTCAGGAACTTCACATGCACCTTGTTGGAGACGCTCATGCTATTATCGAGGACGTATCCCTGAAATTAAATGACTCGGGGAGCAACCTCGTTAGGAATCCCTCGACGGCTTCACCGGATAATTCGAGCGCGAAGGGTTGGGTATGCCAGGGGACTCACTGGGCCAGTTACATGGAGCAAGGTGGGCAATTGCACCTGATTGCAGACGGGCACGGAGACAACAAGGCCAATCGTGCGGAGATAGACCTTGGTAATCTGTCTTTTGAGGAGAGTTACACATTGAGGTTCAGGGGGCGCTGGGTAAGCGGCAAGCCACGACTGGTTGTCCAGACCCTTGACCATGGTTTTGGAACCAGTTTTTACTTGCCGATTCCTAATGATCTAGGGACGCCGGGAAAGGCAAACTCGCAAAAACTGAATTCACCCGCTCCGGTCATCACCGGGGTGATTCACAGTCCGGCGGTGCCAAAGCCTGCCGAACAGGTCAAGGTAACAGCACAGGTCAGCTCTCTGTTGCCACTGGGTTCAGTTGATGTTGTTCACCGGCTTGATTCCTCCACTGGCAATAGTCAATGGGTCAGGACCAAGATGCATGATGATGGAATTTCAGGAGGAGACCTTGTCGGAGGAGACGGACTGTTTACTGCGATGCTGGGTGACTACCGAACACAGGGAGATATTGCCCAGTTCTATGTCGAGGCGGATGTGGATGGCGGGGAAAGTTCCATGCAGCCGAAGCTCGGCAGTGAGAGGCCTGCAATGTTTATTGTCGACGGTCGGGAAATGCCGGATACTTTATTACAGGAACGATTCATAATCTCGTTACATGATCGTTCCGCTATCGGTGGATCAGGTCACAGCACGGCGTTTGCTTACAAGTTCCCGCGCATGTCCAACCACTTTTTTAATGCGACATTCATTGCCAACGAGAGTGAGATCTTTTACAACGCGGAAATACGTAAGAGTGGCAGTCCTTTTACCAGAGATGTCGGTAATTCACTGGCTCACGGAAAGTGGAAATTACCTGGGGATCGCCTTTTCCGTGAACGTAGACGCAGTGTTTTTGATGCTTCCGGTACATCAGAAGGCAGTAATACGCCCCGTTTCTATGATGACAGGATAGCGCGTCATTTTCTTTATCAACTTGGGCATCCCGTTAACGAGATGGAGTTTGTCCACTGGGTCGTGAATACTGATGGGTTCAAGCTGCGGGAGAATCACGAACCGATATCAAATGACTTTTTGGACAGGAATTTCTCTGATGGTTCAGAGGGAACCTTGTTGCGTATCGATGATGAATGGCGCTTCACCAGTGATGATGGAAACTCGAGATCGAGTCGCAATGCCGATTGGTCCTACAAGAACAGTGATAACCCGGTGAGATACCACAGTGAATGGTTGTTGCGTTCAAGGGAAACGGATTATGATTTCAGTAGTTTCATTGAATTCGTTAAGGCTGTAGGCACCAACAGCTTTAATGAGGACACCATCGACCGAATTGCTGACCGGGACATGTTATGTATGGTTGCCGCGGTTCGTGGTTATGATGCCGATTGGGATAGCCTGACGTTAAACAGGGGGAAAAATGGTTATTTTTACCGCCCGAAAGGAGGCCGGTGGATGCTGATCCACTGGGATGGTGACAGGGTCTTCTCAAACGCGAATGAAACGATCCTCGGTGGCTTGACTGGTGTCAGGACATATTTCGACAAGCACTATATCCGCCGCTCACTCAATTATTATCTCACTGAGCTGCTTACCAGATATACCAAGGGATCAGCTCGTACTGCTGCATGGATGGAGTTTGAAAGACAGGCAGTCCAGGGAACCGGCGTTACCATGACAGTGAGCCATTATAATGGTTGGTTCAACAGCCGGGAGTCCTATACCCGGAACTTCATAGGAACTCCCTACTCAACAAACTTTCGTATCGCGACGAATAATGCCACGACTTCAGAGGATGTCATTAGCCTGACCGGGACGGCTCCTTCGAGTGTCTATAATGTACGGATTGCCGGTCAACCGGGGATAGAAACTCTATGGACGAGCACCACGGCATGGAGCCTTCCTGATATTCTGCTGATGTCTGGGGAGAACACCCTTACCGTGGAAGGAGTCAATCACGAAGGTGTCGTGGTTCATAGCGAAGAGTTCAATATCACCAAGAGGGGGAATTCCCCACCGGTGGCTGTTCTTGAGAGCAGCCCGAATTCCGGCAATCTGTCCTTGAGCGGAGTATTAAGTCTTGATGCCTCTGGAAGCTATGATCCGGAGGAAGAACTGCTCAGCTATCAATGGCTGATTCCTCCCCAAGGAGTAACGTTAACCGGTGATGGTGCTCAGGTTGATGCTGTCTTTGCCAGTCCGGGTAGTTATCTACTCACCGTGGAAGTTGCCGACGCAAGCGGTAATGTGGCAAGGGCAACAAAGGAGGTGCTTGTCTTTACGGGCGGTGACTTCAGTTCGTTTGGCAACAGTCTGCTCCAGGATCCTTGGGAGGAATTCAACCTTGAGGTTATGGATAATACCCCGGACGGGGCTGTTTACTCCCTTGCGACAGAGCCAGGGGCGCTGCATATCATGCTTCCCGGGGATAGGGCTTATCCTTTGGGCTTACCGCAGGTTGAGTTACCGACCCCGATTAATTACATCACCCTTGGAGATACATGGACATATTCGGATGAAAATCTCGACTACGGCACGGAGTTTGCCGATCCCGGATTTGATGATTCAGCTTGGAAGTCGGGGCCTGGTATTTTCGGGTATGACAGTGGCGTTTTCCCTGCGCCGGGTCTTCAGACTCCCCTTGCCAGGGATACAGCGAATCAGTTAATCACCTATTATTTCCGCAAGGAGTTTGATTTCGACAGGGATCCCATCGGTTCGCTGATCACGATCGATGCAATCCTTGATGATGGGGCCCGGTTCTGGATCAACGGTCAGGAAGTCGGCAGGGTGCGCTTACCGGCTGCACCTGCGGATATTGGCTGGAAGACGGTGGCGACGAACATACCGATTAGCCAGGAGAAGGCATTGTTGCCGGTTGTGGCAGTTGATGGTTCCGGTTTGCTCGTTGATGGGAAGAATCTGATTACTGTTGATCTGCACAATGGCAGTGCTGCCAGTTCGGACAGGGTAATGGGATTAAAAATGGACATTGCCGCTCATCCTTCAGGCCTTGGAGGTGGAGGTCTTGAGGGGACGATCCATCCTTGGCTAAGGCGGGACTTGCCGGACGATGGAGATTGGGCGCTACAGACAAAACTGGAATTGTATGGCATGCAGTTTGGGGAATTCATGACGGGTTTAATGGTGGAGGTGGAGCGTGACGATAGCCGTTTCCGTTATGGTATCGGCTATTGCAACGGGGATGAGCTTGCCGTTGTCCAGGTGACACCCGCGGCCACGACAGGCAAGTTATTTTCATTGCCATTCAGTTCGGCGCGCAAGGTGGTTGTGCGTATCCTCAGGGAGGGTAATGAGTTGATTTTTGAATGGCGTCCCGATGATGTGTTTGAGGAGGTCTACAGGCTTACCCTCCCCGAAGGAAGTGTTGCGGTTGCCGGAGGGCCATTTGCCGCAACCGAAACGCCGCAGATCCTGAATGTGCTTTTTGATTATGTCGCGCTGGCTGATTCATCTTCGGTTTCACCCTTGACAGGTGAACTGGTGATTACTGAGGTGATGTATAAGCCTGAGGGAGGTGATCAATATGAGTTTCTTGAGCTCTATAATGCCGGATCATCAGTCATTAACCTTAAGGACTTTCGTTTTCCTCAGGGTGAACCTTTTGATGAGTTTGTTTTTGGAGAAACACTCATTGAGGCGGGATCTTATGTTTTGGTGGTTAAGGACCTTGAGGCGTTTCGATCCCGCTACGGTAATGGATTTGATCCAATTATTGCAGGCCAGTGGTTGGGCGGAAACCTTGATAATGGAGGAGAAGTTGTCACCCTGCTGGATTCACAGGGAGATGTGGTTATTTCCTTTGAATACGGCGATTCGGATCCCTGGCCGGGTTCACCGGATAGCGATGGAACCTCTTTGGTATTAATTAATCCCTCGGGTGGCAGCACTACAAGCGGAGGTGACTGGACGGCAAGCTTGCAGGTGGGAGGCTCCCCGGGCAGGACTGAGGATGCAGTAGGAGGGTTTGCTTCCTGGATGGCTTCCCGCGGGGAATTGGATCCTTTGGCGGTTAGAAGTGGCGATGTCCTGAATAACCTGTTGACCTATGCACTGGGACCGGAGTTTGCTGATGGAGGCCTTGAGGCAGCCATGCCTGCTGCGGGAGTTATCAGCATTGACGAAGACAGGTTTCTTACAATGTCCTATCGAAGGAGAATGAATGCTGTCGATATTGGTTATGCGGTAGATGTTTCTCCTGATAACAGACTGTGGGTAGAGGCAGGAGATGCTATCACCCAAGTCTCATCTGAATCTGATGGTGATGGATTCGAGACTGTGACTGTCCGCTTGGTGGAGGCGCTCGATAGCCAACCGAACTCGTTTCTCAGATTACGCGTCACTGCTCCGTGATTACTGGACCGGGCCTCGTGAGGTGTCCGGTTGAATCAGTGAGGCCAGTTCACGTTGCAGTGATGCAAAGGCAGCGGAGGCAAATTCCTGGAGGTTGACCTGTTGACCGGATTCATGGCTGACACTTGTCATCTTGACCCCGCCAATGCCACAGGGGGTAATATGTTCAAAGGGAGCAAGGTCCCCGCAGACGTTTATGGCAAATCCGTGCATGGATATCCAGTGGCGGACACCAATGCCGATTGATGCAATTTTGCGATCTTCGCACCAGACGCCTGTTAAACCCTTGCGGGTGGTGCTTTTCACCCCGAATTGGTTACAGCAATTAACAAGCGCCATCTCCATTGCGCGAAGATAGGTATGCAGATCCTGCCCGTATGAGTGCAGGTCAATGACGGGGTAGCCTACAAGTTGACCGGGTCCATGATAGGTTGCCTGACCACCGCGATTGGTTTCGAAAACAGGATGAGGAAGTGCTGATGATTTCTTGTTGAGGCTGCTGTGATCCTTGGTGCGACCGATAGTATAAACCGGATCGTGCTCCAGCATAAATACAGTGTCGGGTATTTCCCCTTTCCGTCGTTTTGCCACCGCGTCATTCTGGAGAGTGAGGCCTTCATCGTAGGTTACCCTGCCGAGCCATTGGTTTTCCATTTTTGGAGGAACATTATCCATGGCCGTTGAATTAAAGGCGGTTGATCTGTTTTCCGGTCAACTTGTCGATACCTTCACCGTTGTAAAAATGGGCCATGCCTACTGCAAGGGCATCGGCAGCGTCGGGGGAGGGGTCTTCCTCCAGTCGCAGGATTGAGCGAATCATGAATGCAACCTGCCGCTTGTCTGCAGCACCTTTTCCGACAATCGCCTGCTTGACCCGTTTTGGTGCATATTCGTATACTGGAAGGTCACGGTCTGCCGCTGCGATGATTGCAGCGGCGCGTGCGGCTCCCATCGTGATGGCAGTCTTGTAGCTCTGCACATAAATGACGGATTCAACGGCACAAACCTCGGGATCGTGCTTGCTGATCACCTCTTCCAGCGCCCTGCGGATATTTACAAGGCATGCCGATTGCAGAATATTCGGCGGATTGCGTACGATCCCGTAGGTCAAGGCCGCGAAAGATTCATCATTGCGGCGCTCGATTACGGCAAAACCGGTTTTGCGCAAGGCTGGGTCAATCGAAAGCACACGCACCCGGTACCCTTCGCCTAAAAAAGGCAAACCTGAAACCTAAAAACAACAGTCGGGTTTCAGCGCCTTCTGCGCCTGCTTTTTCCTTTTTTGCGCCTGCTGAAGATTTTGGCCAGTTTTTCAGGGGTAGGCGCATCTTCATCAAGAAGGGTGGAATAATGATAGTTGAAGCCCTCAACCCTTCGCCGTTCCACCTTTTGGCCGATGAAGCGTTCTATGGAGGCGACGTGACTGATCTCCTCAGCGTCAAGCAGGGTATAGGCATCTCCCTCACTGTTAGCCCTGCCGGTGCGACCAATACGGTGGACGTAATCCTCAGCGTTTTCCGGAACCTGATAGTTGATGACGTGGGATACACCGCTGATATCAATCCCCCTTGCGGCAAGGTCAGTGGCAATGATAACATCGAAATCCCCGCTCTTGAAACCAATGAGTGCCTTTTCCCGGTCCCGCTGCCGGATATCGGAGTGCATGACAGTGATGCTGTAATTGCCGTCTTCCTTTGCCAGGAGCTTCGCCAGGGAATCGGCATCCCGCTTGGTGCGGGTGAAGATCATCACGCTGCGGAAGTCGGTTTGCCTGAGTAGGGCAAGAAGGAGTTCCTCCCGTTGGCCGATTGCGACGGGGTAGAAGGCGTGGTTGACATTTTCGGCGACTCCCTGCCTTTGCCCGATCTCCACCTCGACAGGATCGTTCAGTGCCCATTGGGCGAGCCCCTCGATGGCGGGGGGCATCGTGGCTGAGAAGAAAAGGGTTTGGCGCGAGCTTGGGGTCTTGTTGACGATTCGGCGCACGTCAGGCAGGAAACCCATATCCAGCATGCGGTCAACTTCGTCGAGGACCAGAACCTCAATCTTATCCAGCTTAACCGATCCCCGCTGCATCAAGTCAAGCAGGCGTCCGGGTGTGGCAATGAGGATGTCCACGCCGGATTCAAGGCCATCGAGTTGTTTTCCATAGCCTACGCCACCATGGATCAGAAGGCTCTTTAATCCTGTTCCGCTGCCCAGCATTTCGAAATTATCCAGAACCTGTGATGCCAGTTCGCGCACAGGCTCAAGGATCAGGCAACGCAACTCGCCGTGATTTTCCAGGCGGTGCAGGATAGGCAAGGCAAATGCTGCGGTTTTACCGGTGCCGGTCTGAGAGGCGCCCACCACGTCCCTGCCCTCGATAGCAAGCGGGATGGCCTGCTCCTGAATCGGGGTAGGAGTTTCATAGCCAGCCTCCCTAACACCTTCCATGACCTTCTCCGAAAGGCCTAATGTTTCAAAAACCATAAGTGGCGCAACAGAACGGGAGTTAGAGGCAAGGAGCAAGCTGTTTATTGATCCCCGGCCAAGATCATGAAAACTCTAGGTTGAGGCTTCACCCCGCGCCATTACCACTTTCCCGGTACGCACGGTCTCGACGATATCAAACTTCGAGAGCAGGTGAACCGCGGCGTCCACCTTTTCTGAGTTCCCGTATATCATGGCAATGATTGAGCTGGCACCTAAATCTACGGTTTTGGCACCGAAATGTTCAAGAATCTGGAGAACCTCAGCCCTGTCCCCCGGGTCAATCAGGACCTTGACCAATGCCAGTTCCCTGGTAACCGATTCACGTTCGTCATGCTCAAAGCAGTGAATGACGTCAATGAGCTTGTTGCATTGCTTGATGATCTGCTCCAAGCCTGCCGGATCCCCGCTGATCCCGAGTGTCAGGCGGGAAAACTGCGGGTCGCGGCCGCGTGAGACGACCACTGAGTCAAGATTGTATGCCCTGCGGGCAAAGACCTGGCAAATGCGCATTAACACACCGGGCTTGTTATTGACAAACATACTCAGTGTGTGGCCGCCAACAATGTCGGGGGATGGCGCAAGTGAGGAATCGCTGGTGACAATATCTCTGGTCATAGCATGAAAAATTTTGCAGTTAAGCGGATTAAGTTGAGCCTGTCGGCTTGGCCATTTTATGCTTTGGCGGTTCCACAAGCATATCCTCAAGAGCGGCGCCGGCTGGAATCATGGGAAACACGTTCTCCGTCTTGACGCATTCGGCGTTGATGACGCATGGGCCGTCATTGTAGTCCAGGGCTTTTTGCAGCACTTTACCAACATCCGCCGGCCTCTTGATATTGAAGCCCTTGATGCCATAAGCCTCGGCGAGTTTTACAAAGTCGGGGTTGCCTTCAAGGTTGACGCCGGATTCGCGGTTATCAAAGAAGAGCTCCTGCCATTGGCGAACCATCCCGAGATAGTGGTTGTTTAACACCAGTACCTTTACCGGTAATTTATGAAGTGCTGCGGTTGCAAGCTCGCAAAGCGTCATTTGGTATCCGCCATCGCCTACCACGGCGACAACGATGTCATTCGGGCGGGCGAATTGTGCGCCGATTGCAGCGGGGAAACCGAATCCCATTGTCCCGGCTCCACCGGAGCTCAGCCAGTTGAATGAGGCATTGGTTTTATAGAATTGTGCGGCCCACATCTGGTGCTGCCCGACATCGGTTGTCACCACAGCCTTTCCATCTGTGAGTTGGTAGAGTTCATCGAGCACCTGTTGCATGCGCAGACCACCCTGCTTGCGGTAGGCAAGAGGAAATTTTTGCTTGTAACCGTCCAGATTGGCCAGCCACCCGGAGGTCTCCAGTGGGGCGATTTGCTTATTGAGTGCCTGCAGGACTACCTTGGCATCACCGATAATTTCCACATCCGGGTGGATCATCTTGTTCATTTCAGAGGGATCAATGTCAACGTGGATGATCTTGGCAAGTGCCCCGAATTTCTCAGGTTGACCGATAATCCTGTCATCGAAGCGTGACCCAATATTGATGATCAGATCGCACTCTACCATTGCCTTGTTTGCGTATGCGGTGCCGTGCATACCAAGCATGCCAAGGGAAAGTTCATGAGTTTCGGGGAAAATGCCTTTTCCAAGGAGTGTGGTCGTGACCGGGCAATTGAGCGTGGTTGCCAGTTCCATCAACTCGTCATCTGCCCGGGCGATCATGATGCCGTGGCCGCCGAGAATGACCGGTTTTTTTGCGTGTGAAATAATTTCAGCAGCACGGGTGACTGCATCGGCGTTGATTTCAAACGCGGTTTCCGGATGGTAGCCGGGAAGGTCGATATCCGGGTCAAGGTCGCCGGTAAATTCGCTTTGGCTGATGTCCTTTGGCACATCGATGAGGACCGGTCCCGGGCGGCCGGTGGTGGCGATGTGGTAGGCCTCCTTGGTAATCCGTGGCAGGGAGTTGGTTTCACGAACCAGGAAGTTATGCTTAACCACCGGCATCGTGAGGCCGAATGTATCAGCTTCCTGAAAGGCATCTTTACCAAGCATCCAGGTGACTTGTTGGCCGGTGATGATAATCATTGGCACCGAGTCCATTTGCGCCGTCATGATCCCGGTAATGGTGTTGCCGGCACCCGGCCCGCTGGTTACCAGCACGACGGCGGGTTTGCCTGTTGCGCGTGCGTAGCCATCAGCCATGTGGCATGCACCCTGCTCGTGGCGGCTAAGCACAAATTTGATATTGCCGCTTACAGTCTCCAGCGCATCGAAAATAGGCAGAGCCGCTCCCCCGGAATAGCCGAAGATATACTCTACGCCGAGATCATTGAGGGTTTTAATGAGGGCCTGGGCTCCATCTAAATTTGTGGTGCTCATAGTGAGATGAGTTGAAAATCGCTTAAATTAACGACAAACATCATATAAAAAACAATTTCTTCAATGAAAATTAACAAAATAATGGCAAGCGCGGGTTTTTCCGCGATAACAAATGTCTAAAATTGGCATATTTTCTCCAAGACGGGCGAATTAACGCATTGTGCTTTGCCTAAAATGGAAATTCTGGGAAGACGGATACAAAAGACGATGAAAAAGAGAACGTCCAATGATCGTCCAGAAAAGCGAATGAAAGGATGTTTTGGGAGCGCGGGATAAGTTGCCGGGGTGGGATTGCACGTAATCCCCCGGGAAACCTTATTCAGAGGGAGCTTTCAGGCTCTTGACGACGGGTTCCTGGGCGGTTGTCGTCACTTTCCATTTTCCACCAACTTTTAGCAGTGATACCAGATCGAGGGCGGAGATTTGCTTGTCACCGTTGGAATGGCGTGTTCGAACGAGAACGTGGCAATACTCCTTGGTATTGACGGTTTCCTCAGCCAAGCTGAGGACTTTGACCCCCAAGCTGTCGAGAATTTTTTTCAGTTTTTCCTGATCAATATTAAAGCGCTTCTGGATCCCTTCATGGTAACGGACGTAGAACTCCTGGGGATCGAGTCCCTCTACCTCGCTGAGGTTGCTGCAGTCCAGCCGGCGAACAAGGGAGATTTCGTCATCCAGTGTCGCAGATGCCTTGATGCGAACGATATACCGCGTTTTAAGTGTCTCTAGAGAGGCGGGCTCCATGAGGGCTCCCGCTTTACGCCAATCCTGTCCCATGGCGTTTCTGAGGTAGTCGAAGGTGACTAACGTTGCTGGGTGCTGGTTGATTGCCTTGGTGTTCTGCGCTTGTTCCTGAGCCTGTGAGGCAAGGCTCGTGGAGCAGACAAGAATGGCGGTTAATAGAGCTTTCATTCAGGGACAAAGGTCTCGAATAGAATAGCAGGATAGACTGGTTGGGCGAAGATGTCTAGGGCTGTGACTTCCGTGGTTCGACAAGTTCGACTCGCTGTGCTTCATTCTAAAAACTTTCCCGGAATATCACCAAGCGGCGCCAAATTCAAAAAAAACCTCTCAGACATGGGATTAGGAGATCGAGACTACATGCGTTCTGGGAGTCCTGCGGGTGTCAGCTGGGGGAGTGGCGGGAGGAAACCCCGTGGGCGCTGGTCGGCATTGGCAATCCTTGTTGCCATTAATCTCGGCATATTTGTCATACAGTATGTATTTCAATTATGGGGAGAGAGCATCGAGTATATCGATTCCGGTGGGAATCGGCGAACCGAATTCATGCCTTCAGGCGGAGCGAGTGCGGAATTGGTATTTTCGCAGGGGCATTTCTGGACGCTGTTTACCTATATGTTTGTGCATGGCAGTTTCCTGCATATTCTCTGTAATTTGATCCTTATCGTTGCTTGTGGGCGTGGATTACAGGCGATCGCCGGCGAGAGACATCTGTTTTGGACCTTTATGTTCTCTGGCTTGTTGGGAGGATTGGCCCAGATTGGTTTTTCTCTTTTTGCAAATCCTTCAATACCGGTGGTAGGGGCATCAGCGTGTGCCTTTGGATTACTTGTCGCGCTTGCAGTGCTGATCCCTGAGCAGGAGGTTTCTCTGTTGCTTTTCTTTGTGATTCCATTGCGCTTGCGCTTGAAATATCTGGCCTGTTCACTTGTCGGTCTGGCAGTTGTTTTACTGGTGGTTGATTTATTGGTTTCCGGAAATGTCTTTATGGTTTCCGGTGTGGGGCATGCGGCTCACCTTGGCGGAGCCTTGGCGGGATGGCTTTATGTCAGGTCGACAGGGTTGTGTAGGATGAGAAGGGAACCTCGATTTTCACGCAGGCGAAGAAAGAGGTCAACCTCACAGGATGGAACGATCGTTTCAACGACCCTGATGAAGGAAGTAGACGGAGTGGTCATTGAAACTGATGAGTTTGCGATGAACCGGATTAATGATTTGCTTGAAAAGATCAGCAATGAGGGCATGGGAAACCTGACTGATGAGGAGCGCAGGGTGTTAGAACAATACAGTAGGAGGATTTCAGGCAAGACTTCATGATGAGAGAATTCGCAGAAAGACAGCAGGGTTGGTGGTTTCCGCGTCGTTATCTATACCTTGCGGCAAAAGCGATTGCTTTTCTGGGGGGGGTTCTTGCTGCGGCATGGGTCGGTATAATGCTTGCTGACCTGCAGGCTCCTCCTGGGAGCGTGAGTTCCCATGATCAAATAAAGGTAGGTAGTCGCTGGAAAATCGAACCGGCCTTGGCCTTCACTGTTTCTGAAAACCTGGAGGGCTTGCGGGAATATGATTTCCGATCATCGGGTGCCGAATCTTTTTCCGTGGACGGCGTCAGTTTGTTTGAAGTCGTGGAGGAGGGGATTGAACTTGAAGTCCTGGCTGGCGGTGACCGGCGCTATCTCAAGGTTCGATTGTGCCAGGGGGAAGGTGAGGGCGACATCTTCTGGCTGATGGTAAGAGAGTTCAGTAAGATAGCCGTTGCCAAGAGCTCATAAGGAGAATCAGTAGTTTATAATGATTAGCGCCTTTCACCCGTAGAGTTGATAGATTGTCAGGATGCGAGTTATAGCCGGCATTGCACGCGGTATCCCATTGCAGGTTCCGACTGCGGGTGATGTGCGTCCTACCTCGGATCGCGTTCGAGAGGCATTGTTCTCGGTGCTTGCCAATCGTTTGCCCGAGGCGCGCTGTCTGGACTTGTTTGCTGGTTCAGGAGCGCTTGGTATTGAAGCGTTGAGCAGGGGCGCGGAGTCCTGCCTTTTTGTGGATTGTGAGAAAGCCGCCGTCGAAACGATACGTGCCAATTTGAACAAGAGCGGGCTGGCTGGAGGAGCCGTGAAGTCGGTGGAGGCATTGCGTTTCCTGCAGTCCGGGCACGGTCAATTTGATTTGGTATTCGCGGATCCTCCGTACCAGAAGGAGGGGGGAGTCAATCTCGCGGCTGAATTGGCGGGATCGGACGACCTTCCTCTCATGATGGCCGAGGATGCAATACTTGTTCTTGAATCCCGTAAGAGCTCGGAGGAGTATCCGGTGAATGAGCGACTGGAAAGACTTGAGAGCCGTGATTATGGAGAAACCCGGCTTGTTTTCTTGCGTCGAGTAACTCCTTAAGCGATTTCCCATGCCCGCATGCTGATGCACCTCCGGATCGTACTCATTATCTACAATCTATTATTACCATTGGCGCTTTTGCTGATGATCCCGGGATACTTGGCCAAGATGCTGCGCCGGGGAAGTTACGGCAGGGGATTTGGTGAGCGACTGGGTATTTATTCGGCACGCAAAAAAAAGGTTCTGGGGAGCCTTGACCGTCCTGTATGGATTCATGCGGTGAGTGTTGGTGAGGTGAATATTGCCAGGAAGCTGGTTGCTGCGCTTCGGGATATTGACAGCAACCTGTCGATTGTGATTTCCACAACAACTCCTACCGGATTTGCCATTGCCGGGAAGAGTGATGCAAACCTTGCGATATACAATCCGGTTGACCTGTGGCCGGTTACGCGCAGGGCATTGAGGGTGATTAATCCCCGAGCAATGGTGCTTGTCGAGGCTGAGGTCTGGCCAAACCTTGTACATGGTGCGATTCGGCGTGGCGTGGAGGTTTCTCTTGTCAGTGCCCGTCTCTCTTTGAAGTCCGAGCGACATTACCGCAAATTCCGGTTACTCACGGCACCTGTTTTCGGAATGCTGAATCGGGTTTGTGTTCAGGAGATTGAGGATGTCGCACGATGGCGTGGGCTTGGGGTTGATAGTGCTGCCATTAAGCACCTTGGGTCGATTAAGTTTGATTCGCAGGGGGTGATTGAACCGGTTGAGGCGGGGAGATTTCGTGAACTGTTGGGGGAACACCTTGGCGGGGAATTGAAGCGGATCCTTTTGGCCGGAAGCACGCACCCCGGAGAGGAGGCGTTGATAGGAAATGTTTACGGCAGGCTTCGTGAGCGCTTCCCTGATCTCTATTTTGTGGTTGCTCCGCGTCATGTCGAGCGCCTGGAGCAAGTGCTTGCTGATCTACGCTCAGTAGGCCTTAATCCTGGGTTGCGCAGTGAGATGGGTTCACCTGAAGCCGGGGCTTCCGGGGAATATGACTGCCTGGTCATCGATACCACGGGAGAACTTGGCGCATGGTATTACGTTGTTGATCTGGTGGTGATAGGGAAAAGTTTTCTGGCTCATGGAGGCCAGAATCCGGTGGAGGCGGTTTTTGCAGATAAGCCTGTCTTCTTTGGCCCACACATGGAGAATTTCACTGCTTTGGTGGATATATTTAACGGGCATGGTTGTGGAATGCAGGTGACTGATGAGCACGAACTTGAGAATCGGTTAATGGTCGCTCTTGATCTTGCGGAGAATGAACAAACCATGGCAGAGCAGGCAAAGAAGGCGATGTCGGTCCACCATGGGGCAGCACAGCGCAGCGCAATGGCGGTTTTGGGCGAGTAAAAGCGCATCCTTGCTGTGATTCCTGCTTGCAAATGGGAGTCTTGCCGATAAAGTCCCGCTCGCTTAATGAACGACCTGAACGACCCGTTCGTCTAGTGGTTAGGACTCCGCCCTTTCACGGCGGCAACACGGGTTCGAGTCCCGTACGGGTCGCCATTCATTCTTTCTTGCGATCTTCCCGGTCGGGAACGTGCAAGGAGCGGAATAGCTTCACCCCTCAGGTTTCCGCACGATTCCTATCACCTTAGATTGCCGTTGACTTGGAAGCAGGGATCTTGTCACCGGCAGGCTTCACTGCGGCTATCGCCATGGGGATTTTGGTGATATGCGGATTACGTTCAGAAATGGGTATTTTACTTTCCGTGTCTAGGCCCGGCTTGCCGATACCATGTAAACCCCGGCTTGACCAAAGTATGAGCCATCGTTGATCGCGCTCTGGGCGCTTTCGATGCAGGCCTTGGCCCAAGTCAGGTCGCCCTCGGGTATGAGTTCCATTTTGAAGTTGGTGGTGATGTTGAGGAATTCATCGCCAGCGATCATGTCGGTATTGATGGTAACGACCTGAGTCAAGGTGTCGGTAAAGTTATTTTCCCACAGCAGTCCCGCCAGCTTCCGGCCGATTTTTCGATCACCGCCACGGCGCTCCTGTTCAGCGATTGCCGTTTCGATGAACCGGTCCATATCAGGAACCGTCGGGGTGAAGTTGAACAGGCTGTCGTCGGTTTCCAGTATCGCGACCCTGCCGCCAGGCTTGAGCTTGCGGTAAATGGTCTGTAGTGCCTTGGCGGGTTCGGCCAAGTGCTGAAGGAGAAACCGGCAGTAGGCGAAATCGATACTTTCCTCCTCAAGGCATTCCAGTTCATAAACATCGCCTGAGCGAAATTCCGGCGCATCGTCCGTTTCGGAAGCCAGAGTATGGGCCAGGGCGAGCAGTGATTCATTGAGCTCCACGCCGATTACCGTGCCTTCGGGGCAGACTTCCCGCTTCATTAAGCCTGAGATAATCCCCGGGCCGCAGGCGAGGTCAGCCACAGTGATGCCGTTTCGCAGGCCATGGGCGACCAGGTAGTCTTTTTCGATGGACCAAGCCACCTTAGCCTGTCGTTTCAGTCTTTGCAGTTCGTCATCGTTACTTGAAAACTCGCCGTATTTGTAGGTTCCCAGATTGTTATCCATGATCGATCTCTTGTTTCAGGGTTTCGTAGGTTCCGATGAAGCGGCCGGCTAGGATGCGTCCAATATTCAGCAATAAAGTGGCCATCAACTCGGGGTTCCTCTTCATCAGGCGCATCATCGTCTGCCGGGTGAGTACCAGGATCAAGCCGTCTTCGACGGCGATCACATCCGCCGTTCGACCTGTGGCTGTGAGTAGGCTGACCTCGCCGAATATGTGTCCGCGGCCAAGGATAATGGGTGCAAATCCGGCGGTTTGGCGCTGCACAGAAACGCTGCCTTGTTCGACAATGAACATTTCCTCGCGTTGCTCTTCTTCACAGATGATGTGATCGCCGGCTTCAAATTTCAGCGGATAAGTATTCAACCTGAGCTCGTCAACCTCTTCGCGGGACAGGCCGGAGAAGATGCTCTCTCCCTTGCTCTCGAGCGCAAGTTGAGCGGTTTGGTCGAGGGCCTGGCTGCGGTCAAGTGATAGTAGGTCGTATGTTTGAAGTGCTTCGGCGTAGGTTTCCAGAAACCACCCAACTTCTTGGCAGGGTTCATCGGGCAACGATTGTTGCAGGGCCTTGAGGAAGGGGGAGCCACAGGCCTCGAGATGGGCCTCGTCCCGTATCACCTGTACCATAGGAATGTCGTAGCCAAAGGACTGATAGAGGATGTTTGACTTGTAGCGTCGGTAGCCCAACTGGGCATACAACTGGGCCATGTAGGGTGGCGCGGCACAGAAATCGAAACGAACACCATCAGTATTGGCTGTGCGGAAGGCTTCCGAGAGCAGTCGCCACAGCAAAGTTGAGCCTCTCAATTCCGGAGAAATCATCAGCCTGGACGTGAAGCAGAGCCGTCCCCGGGCATTGTCCAGGAAAGGCTGGAACGAGAAGACTTCCTGATACTCTGAAAACTTGCCTGGCACAGAGGCAAGCTCGTCAGTATAAGTCAGGCGAAGTGCACCAAGGATTCGGTCATCCTTTTTCACTACGAAATTTTTCGAAATTGAATCCAGCTCATCGGTGACTTTTCGGTGAGCATGGTCTGCGTCCATGACTTTTTTTTTCATGGACCGAACATAGATATCGTAACGAAATCGAGATAATTCCTCGAGATCATTATGACTTGATACAATTTCTATCCTGGTAGACAAGGCGAGGTTGCGAAATAATTCATCGGCAGACTAGAGCGCAAATCCCTGTTTCGTCAATGTCATGGAGCGGATGCTTTTTTCCTTTCTATTACGAAGAGGAAGTCGGGGTGGAGTAGAGATTGCATATTCTCTTTAGGGTGCTATCGCACATTTGACCTTAATGCTCTTTATAGTCTATTATCATCAAGGTATATCGCTATCCTTATAGAGGAACAGGCCAATACCGATCATGTCCCCCCTGCAACTTCATCTTTTCGGTGCGATTACGATTGTCGCCACCGGTTTCTCCAAGGACTACCTGCCACCCGGGGGTGGTTGGGATTACCTCTTTGAGGGCGGCGCCTCGGCGGGTAGTGCCTCCGCGGCACTGGACGGCACCTGGGACCACAACAACAAC
>JAAESJ010000654.1 GCA_024229495.1 Verrucomicrobiaceae bacterium
CGTCAAGGGGCTGGCCGAGAGCATTGACCACGCGACCCAGTAATTCCTTGCCAACCGGAACCTGAAGGAGTTTGCCGGTTGTCTTGACCTCATCCCCCTCCTTGATGTCAAGCCCCTCACCAAGGAGAATACAACCGACCTCGGTCTCCTCAAGGTTAAGTGCCAGCCCGTGGAGTCCTCCCGGGAACTCGATCATCTCGTTAAGCATGACATCGCTTAATCCCTCGACCTTTGCAACGCCATCACCGATCTCTCGAACGACTCCGACATTGGATTTTGTGACAGCCGTCTTTAATCCGGCAATTTCAGATTCCAGTTCCTGGAGGATATTACTCATAGCAGGGTTCCCGTTTGGGTTTTATTTCCTAAAATTCTTTGTTATAGATTGTTCTTAAGTTGATTCAAGCGCGCACGCACGCTGCCATCCCACACATCACTGCCGACCTTGACACGCATGCCGCCAAGCAATTCAGGATTGACCCTGAACTCTGCATTCAAATCACCACCATACTTAGCGCGCAGATCATTCACAAGGTCATTGCCCGTTTGGGCACCAAGTTCAATGGCGCTCTCCACCAAGGCCTCCAGCTTTTCACTCTCCAGTCGCAACAACCGGGCGTATTCCTGGAGAATTCCCAGATAGCCACGCGGCTTTGACTCGGCAATCCTGGACGTGATCTCCTTGATGCGACCATCATCCAGCCGACCATCCTTATGACTAAGGCGGAGTAACTGACGTGCAGCCCGGGCGGCATCCTTGGAGATCTTCACTTACCTGGTGGTTGCTTTTAGCGGTTAATTAATGAATTGATCCCGGCCTTCAAACCGAGATTTGCGCGGATATTTCGCTGTTGATTTTCTCCTGGTCCTCATCGTCCAGCACCTTGCCGGTTACCTTACCGGTGGTATCAATGACAAGGCGGCCGAAATCGCGCTTCAACTCGGCCATGGTCTGGTTTTTCTCCAGTTCACCAGCTTCACGAGCCTTGGCAATAATCTGGGCTGCCTCATTGGTCGCCTCATTACGCTTCTTCTCAGCAACCGCCTCGGCACTCTCACGAGCCTCGGAAACGAGCCGCTCGGCCCTGGCATTCGCTTCACTGATGATCTCCCCCTTTTTAATGTCCGCCTCCTCAAGCTCAGCGGCAATCCTCTTCAGGTTCTCCTCGCTCTCGGCAATACGCTGCTTACGATCCTCAAGGATCGCCATGATCGGCTTGAAGGCGAACTTCGAGAGAACCATGTAGACGATCAGGAAGAGCAATACCTGCGCGAGAAACTTCGGCCAATTAACCCCGAACTTCTCGAAGATACTGACATCGGATCCCTCCGGGGCAGCACTCGCCAGAATGGTTGGCATTTTGCCGATCAGGATGGTGAGAGAATCCATGGATTAGAATTGATTGGAGTTATTTTGCTTTTATTAAGTTGGGCATCTGCCGGCAGCAACAGGGCCGGCAGATGCCTGATAGTTCATCTTGAATGACTTAGCCGTCGGTGCTCGGGATATCCATCCCGGTAAGCACGAAGATAAGGCCGAAAATCGCGATTGCCTCAGCCAGGGCCATACAGATAAGTGAAATCGTGAGCACCGAACCAAAGGCACCGGGATTACGCCCGACGGCCTGGGCGGCACCAAGGCCTACAAAGCCAATACCGATACCGGCGCCGGCGGCAGCGATACCAAAGCTCAAGTTTCCGTGAAGTTCTGCTAATAGATATATGAATTCGAATGGCATGATATGGTTCCTTTTCTCTCTAAGGGTTTCGTTATTTGGTTATTTTTTTTTCACTGTCGCCCACTGGCATGCATGGTCCCAACAGCAAGATCTCTTTTGGTTTAATGGCTCTCCCCCTCATCATGTGCGGTGGAAAGTTGAATGTAAACACCGCATAGCAGCGCAAAGACCATTGCCTGCAGCCCGCCAACAAGCAACTCCAGGAAGAAGGTCGGCAGCGGTGCCAATACACTGGCAAGAAAAGTGACAAATGCGGGAAGATTGTATGCATCGGCAAGGTTGCTCATCACGTGCATGAGGTTCTCCCCAGCAAAAACATTGCCAAACAGTCGCAACGAGAGCGACACCGGGCGCAGGGCAATGGAGATCATCTCAATCACTCCAACAAATAGGAAAACCGGAACGATGGCAATGCCCAGCAATCCCTTGATTCCCCCCTTGGGACCGAAAGTGTGCTTGAGAAAACCAATAACCCCGGTTTCACGCACTGTGAGATACACCCAGACGAGCATGAAGACGGCGGCCATGCCCAGGGTCAGGTTAAGGTCAGCAGTGGGCGGGCGCAGGAGGGGCACAATGTGATGGTCATCGGCAGAGAGGGTTAAAGCTGCCTGGGTCGGTTCACTGCCGAAGCCAATGGTGCCAATCCCCGGCAAAAGACCAAACCAGTTTGCAATGGCAACATAAATAAAGATCGTCGCCAGCAGGGGAAAAACCCTTGGGGCAAGCTTTTTGCCGACAATCTGCTCAACCTGGGAATAGATAAACTCGACAACCAACTCAAAGAAGTTCTGGAAACCGCTTGGCACCCGCTGGGCATTGCGTGTGGCCTTGCGGGCAGCCCAGAGGATCAGCAAGGCAATAAATGCGGCCACGGCAACCGAATTGGTCAACCACCCCAAGGGGCTCGCCTCGGCAAATGGCTCCGCCATCAACGACACCTTGCCAAGAAGGAGCATCGGGCTACTCCCTTCAAAAACCAAAACGTCTGAGGCCGACTGAATCATTCGTATTTCCATGCATTACGCCAGGCACGGGAATCGCGGATTCGCTTATCCGGGCTGATACAACCTTTTAAACACCCGTGCCACGGATGCGCCCGCATTTAATCACTGTTGGTTTTTTTTTCAAGGCAATTTGTAACACTTTTCAGAAGGCTGCCACAGGATCGGAAACACCCCTGCCAGCAGGCACACAGTCTGCGGGGAAACGGCTCAATTCCCGAATCCCCCGGCATTTTCCTCAACGCCGGATAATGAAGCACTATCCGATGGACAAAACCCTCAGTAGACAATAGAAGCAGGCACCTGTTGACGGATACGCTAAATCTCCTTATGGATTTAGTAGATGCGCGGGTAGCTCAGCGGTAGAGCAACTGGTTTACACCCAGTTGGTCGGCGGTTCGATCCCGTCCCCGCGCACCATCCTGCCTTTCCTGCCTTTCCTGCCTTTCCTGCCTTTCCTGCCTTTCCTGCCTTTCCTGCCACCAACGACATGCACAGCATAAAAACCGCTGCAATATC
>JAAESJ010000655.1 GCA_024229495.1 Verrucomicrobiaceae bacterium
AAGATGAAGGGTCGTGTTCTTGCCTTCACGGATCGAGTGAGTGCCCCGGGGATAAGTCATCATGGAGAAAGTCTTATTATGACTGACTAGCTTATCGATTAACTTTTCGAAGGTCTGATAATGACAATTATCATCGGCCGCACCATGCACGATCAGAAGGTCCCCTTTTAGTTGCTGGGCAAAATTGATCGGAGACCCTTCCTTGAAACCTTTCAAATTCTCACCAGGGAGTCCCATGTAACGTTCCTGATAAATGGTATCATAGTGCCTCTGGTTTGGTACCGAAGCCACGGCAATGGCAGTACTGTACAGATCAGGGAACTTAAAGATCGCATTCAGGCTCATGGACCCTCCGCCGCTCCATCCCCACGAACCGACTCGGGACGGGTCAAGGTAAGGCCTGTCCTTAAGGACATGACGAACAGCATCGGCCTGGTCCTGAGGAGGAAGGATCCCTATCTTCCCGTCAGCCGCTTTGCGCCATTTTCGGCCACGCGGAGAAGCCGTTCCCCGGTTATCAAAACTCATAATCACATAACCCTGTTGAG
>JAAESJ010000656.1 GCA_024229495.1 Verrucomicrobiaceae bacterium
ATCACCGGCCTTGTAGTTGCGCTCGGTGATCCGGTAGTTGCTGACAAAGCTGTCACGGGTTTGCTCGGCAAGCTCAAGCCGTTGTCTTGCGGTAATGATGTTGCACCAGGACTTGGCGACGTTTGCCGCCAGCGAGAGACGTGCCGAGCGGAAATCCGCGCGCGCAGCCTGGTAATCCTGCCGGGCGGCGAGATCCAGGTCGCGCAGCCTTCCCCAGAGGTCAATTTCCCACGAGGCTGCAAGTGTCAGTGCGTAGCCGGACTCGTATCTTGCCGATTCACTGAGAATCTCGCGCCTGGTGCTCGAGCCGGAACCACTGAGGTTGATTGCAGGAAAACGCTCCGCCCGCCCGGTGATGGTTCCCTGCCTTGCGGATTCAAGCCGTGCGGCGGCTGCCTTCAGGTTGTTATTGTTTTCCAGGGCTTCCCTGACAAGCTTCTGCATTTGGGCATCCTCAAACCCGGCAATCCATCCGGCGACAATCCTTCCCTCATTCTTTTTGCCTGAGCCTGTCCATTTCCCGGGCAATTCAAAGTCCCGGTCATTGGCCGGCCGGTCCATGGTCAGCACCGAGCATGCCTGCAGGAACAGGGCGGCAAACACGAGAAAAGTGAACGGGCGGATCATGGGTATTGCCTTTAATTAGCAAATTTTGTGGTTTTTGTCGATGCCATCATCAAAGGGAAATATTTTCCCATTGGCCCTGGCCACCTCATTTGTTTTAATGGGGTCTTTCATCCATGCAGTTCATGTGGTGGCAGGTAGAGGATCATGAAATTAGCCATCAAGAAGCCGAAGGGGGTATTTTGGAAGACCGACCTCAGTTTTGAAGATATCCAGAAAAGGCTTCAAGCTGGAAAGATAACGCAGGAGTGGCTTGTTTGCCCACAAGGGTATTCTGTAGATGCGGTATTGATTTCCGAGTTTCTCGCGAACCGTTCTATTTTCAAATCGAATTCAAATAAGAAAAAGGAAGAGTCCAAAACGAAGCCAAAGAAAAAAGATTTGAATGTGCTACTGCCATGCTGGGCTCTAGCCTATTTTCCGATTATTTTTTTGGTGGGAGCCTTATTTTCCATTGGAGATCCTTTTGGTGGGTACTACGTGTTCGTATTTTCTGGGGCGGCGTTGCTGCTACTGATCCCTGCTTATGCGGTGATCATAAGTATACTAACTGTAAAGCGAATAAAGAATCGTACTAACACGACAAAAATAACCCTGTTTCAACTTTTCCCTCTAATCGTCTGGATATTTTGGTTGGTCTTCGTGTTAACCTTCGGCGGGTCGCCTGCATAAACGATCTACAAGTAACCCCTCAGGAGCGTTCTCAGGTGCTTCATGAAGTATTCTTCGTCCCCATCAACCGGAATTTTACGAAAATGAATGCCGTAATTCTTGTCTTGGTTGCCTCGCTCCAGCAAAGAGTCATGGCAGAAGATTCGTTACCAGCGAATGAGTAGGGTCTTGATTGAACCAAGTCGTTCACCTTCGCAGTCTTGCCCAACACCCGGGTCTATTGCGACAGCCGCTTGAAGTTATCCAGGAAGTGGGGGGAATGGAGACCTACGTTGCTGACTGATTTGCTCTTCACAAGTGGATTCCCAGCCGGTAAACTTCCCCTCATGAAGAAATCCGGCTATTTTGTAATGTTATTCCTCGGGCTTGGCGTGTTGAACGGGACCGCGGCATTGCCTTTTGAGCGTCAGGTCATTGACGCAAAGATATCCATTGGCTACGGGCTGGCCATTGGTGATGTCGACGGGGACAAGAAGCCGGACATTCTGCTGGCCGACAAGTCCCAGGCTGTCTGGTATCGCAACGGCGACTGGAAGCGCTTCGTGATGACGGAGAACATTAACCCGCGGGTTGTCACGCGCTTCCTGGACAATGTCTGTATTGCCGCCCGCGATATTGACGGGGACGGCAAGGTCGAGGTTGCCGTTGGTGCCAACTGGAACCCGGGGGAAACCTCGGACAAGACCAAGAGTGGATCAGTGCATATCCTCAAGCGCCCTGATGATCCCACTAAGCGCTGGGAATCAAAAAAACTCGACCATCTGCCGACAGTTCACCGTATGCATTTCGTCAAGTCCGGGAAGGGCTTTGAACTCCAGGTGCTTCCCCTGCACGGGGTCGGCAACAGGGGTGGAGCGGGTGAAGCCGTCAAGATGTTGCACTACGCGGCCGGTGACTGGAAAATGGTCGCGCATGACATTGGCCTGCATGCCACCCACAACTTTGACGTGGTTTCCAAGGGGGGCAGTGATGCGGTCATTGTTGGCGGTAAGGAGGGGGTGATTTTCTGGAACAACCTGAAGCAGGAAAAAATAGTGTCGAATCCCCTGTCCCGGGGCGTTGGTGAGGTGCGTGGCTATGGCGGTGGCAAAGACCGGCTGGTGGCGACCATTGAGCCGATGCATGGCAATGAGGTGGTCGTCTACGGCGCGCCGAAACAAGGATCGAAGCAACCCTCACGCACTTCCCTTGATGCCACCCTGAACCAAGGCCATGCGCTGGCTATTGTCGATTTGAATGGTGACAAGAAACCCGAGGTGCTTGCCGGATGGCGTGGTGGTAAGGGCGGTATACGGATCTATACTCAGGGTGCCGACGGCTGGAAGGCTGAGGCGCTTGATGACGGCGGCATCGCCTGTGAGGACCTGAAGGTGGCTGACCTCAACGGCGACGGCAAACCGGACGTGATTGCCGCCGGAAGGGGAAGTAAGAATGTCGTGATCTACTGGAACAAGTCCAAGTAATTAACCCTTGGACTTGGGCTTGGGCTTAACGGGCAGGGCTTCCAGGTCGTTGTCCCGCACGGCCTTCAGCTTCATGGCCAGCTTGACCTTGAACCCGGCAACCCTCTCAGCGTGGGCGGGATCCTGCGCAAGGTTGGTGTATTGCTTGGGGTCTTTTTCCATGTCAAAGAGCTCGATGCCTCCCGAGGCATCTTCCCGGTATTGGATGTAGGCCCATTTATCCTCCCGCAAAAGAAATCCCTTGCGCGACGGAGCTACGCAGAAGGCGGCATCGCGGACGGAGAGGGAGGGATCGTCGAGCATCTTGGAAACGTCTTTTCCCTGCAAACGTTCTTGGGCTTCCAGCCCGCACATGCTGGCCAAGGTGGGATAAAGGTCTAGTAGCTCCACGAAAGAGTGGCAAACGGCTGGCTTCTTGCCCGGGGCACTTATGATGAGAGGCACTTGGGACGATTCATCACGCAGGCTCACTTTGGCCCAGAAGTCATGCTCTCCCAAATGATAACCATGGTCACTGGTGAAAATGACGATGGTCTTCTCCCGCAGCCCGGCCTCGTCGAGGGCAGTCAAGACCTTGCCGACTTGGGCGTCCATGTAGGCGACTGATGCATAGTAGCCCCCGACGGATTTCTTTTGGCGTCGGATATCCATCTTCATGTTCGAGCTGGTGCAGTAATTGATGCCCGCCTTTGGGATATCGTCCCAGTCGCCGGGTATCTTCGGTGGCAGGACCATCTTGCTGTAGGGCTTGAAGGGCGGGTAATAGGAGCGTGGGGCGACGAAAGGAACGTGCGGACGCACGAAACCGACGCCCAACCAGAACGGCTTGTCTTTGTGTAGGTGAATGAGTTCCGCCGCCTTCTTCGCAGTTTTACCATCAGAGTGCACCAGATCATCCCCGTCGGCCTCCACTACCACGAAGGTGTTGCCGCCCACTGCCGGTTTTTTCCCGTCGGGATTGTTCTGCAGGGTTTCCCCGTCACCCGGGGCTCTCCATTCGGGGCCCTTGCTGTTAAAGCGTTCTGTCCATGAGGCCGCGTCATCCGCCCCATGACTGCCTTGCTCTATGCCAATGGGCACTCCCATGTGGTAAATCTTGCTGACCCGAGCGGCATAGTAGCCGTTGTCCTTGAAGTGTTGTGACCAGGTGACACGATTTCCAATCTGGGGACGGGGACTCTTGTAGCCCAATACCCCGGTGGCATGTGGATAATACCCTGACATGAAACTGGCTCGCGACGGACCGCAATAGGTCCCCTGGCAGTAGGTCCGGGTAAAGCGCGTCCCGCGCTCAGCCAGGCTATCAATGTTGGGAGTCTTACAGACCTTATTCCCGTAGCAGGAGAGGGCAGTTGCTGTCAGATCATCGGAGATAATGAAAAGGACATTGTATGTTGGTTGCTTGTTTGCAGCATGCAGAGGCGTGAAGCCGAAAGAGCAGAGCAGGATCAGGGAGAAAGTAAAAAATGGTTTCATTGAAGTGTCACAAGTTAATCATCCAGTGAGGAAAATGCGAGGGGATACCTCTGGTATTGCCCCATATGGGTTTCGAGCTGACTTGTAACTCCCTGGTAAATGCGGGATGATTCCCGGTCATGGCATCCATATTTCCGGCATGAGGTTTCCTTTTTCTTTTATTCTTTGTGCGTGTTTCTTTGCGTTTCCCCTTGCAGCGGCAGCATCGGAACGCATCGATCCCGCCGGGATCAACGGCTCACTGGTGCTCTCCGGGGCAGGCCTTTCCGATGAGGGGATTGACCGTTTCAATGAACTTGCAGGCGGCAGGAAAATGCAGGTTGTGGTTTTGCTCCTTGATACCGGGAAGTCCACGATGGCATTGGGAGCAGGGATATTGGCGAGATGTGAGGAGGAAGATCTTCCGGTTCCGGTTTTGGTATCCGGTGACCAGGATCAGGACGCGGGACAAATTATTGCTGCAATCAACAGGGCAACAGGCGTCTGGTTGCTCGGGCAGGATGGCGGGGCAATTCGTGATGGGCTCGCATCAATGGGACTGAGGGATTCGGTATCAACGGTAATGAATCGTGGCGGGGTGGTTGGAGGTTGTGGCGCCGGGTGCTCGGTGTTTGCCGCCGATGGCCTCAGCTTGCTCCCAGGTGCGATCATTGCGGTTCATGACGGTGAAGTGGATGAAGCATTCCAACTTGATAAGGTGTTGCGAAAGCGACCGTTCCTTGTCGGCTATGAAATCGGCAGATCGGCTCTCCTTGTTGTCCGCGGGCGGCGGCTCACGGTTGCCGGAAAGGGTGCAGCCGTGATATCCCTTGCCGCGGCAACAGGCAGGAAGGCGCGGCGTATTGTCCTGAAAGGCCGGGATGCGGTTGCTGATCTGAGCGCGTTGCGTTTCGCTGCCCTTGCGCGCAGCAGGGAAGCTTTCCCGGCCAACAATCCTCCATCGCCTGTGGTGACTCGTGGAGCGTTGATCATCATTGGAGGCGGAGCAATGCCGCAGGGGATTGTTGCTGAGTTTATTGAGAAAGCCGGGGGCGATAAGGCATCCATTGTGGTGTTACCTACTGCCATGCCTGACCCCGTTGCTGAGAAATCCTCGATTGCTGATGCTTTCCGGCGTGCGGGGGCGGAAAAAGTGACAGTGTTAACGGGCAGGACACTCAAGCAGGTTGAGAGTGATGAATACCTTGGGGTATTGGGCAAGGCTACCGGGATTTGGTT
Organism: Verrucomicrobiaceae bacterium; assembly: GCA_024229495.1. GTDB lineage: Bacteria > Verrucomicrobiota > Verrucomicrobiia > Verrucomicrobiales > DEV007 > CACIUL01. Next base: position 5,454 of record JAAESJ010000656.1, read on the forward strand.
TGGAGGAGGGCGGCAATGGCGCTTTGCCGACGCTTATCTGGATACCAGGGCCCTCGATCTCATGCATGATATACTGGCTCGTGGCGGGGTCATCATGGGCAGTTCCGCGGGCGCCTCGATTCAGGCGGATTACCTAGCCCGTGCCAATCCCCTTGGAAACCGTGAGATCATTGCCGAGGGATATGAACGCGGTCTTGGCTTCATCAAGGGAGTGGCCATTGACCAGCATTTCTCCCAGCGAAAGCGTTTCAAGGACATGTCGTTGCTGGTCACGCGCTATCCGCAACTCTTGGGGATTGGCATTGATGAAGGCACAGCTCTGATTGTTGAGGGGGAGGTTGGCAGGATTTCCGGAAAGGGTAGTGTGCATTTTTATGACCGCAGGAAACCCGTCACCAAAGGCGAACCTGATTATGAGTCGGTTCATGGCGGAGGTCGTTACCAATTGGTCAAACGGGTCATCCTCGATCCCGGAAAACCCTGAGAACCTGCTCATCCCAGCCATTCATGGTGTCAAACCGGGTGGTAAACCACGGGTTTCTGCTGATAATGTGGTCACGCGGGATGTTTTTTGCATAATAATCCCGGTTTATCCGTCAGCATGTCGCTTTCACTGTGATCCGTCTTCCTGAAAAGGGGTCTCCTTCCAGTGTGGGACATGCAGCGGACAATTTATACGATCATTCAATTCTAGCAGTTATGGGAAAATATCACATGGGGATTAATATGGGTCACGACCGCTCGGTTGCTGTGGTCAAGGACGGGGAAATCGTCGTGGCTATCGAGCAGGAGAGGCTGGATCGCATCAAACACAGCGTGGGGTTCATGCTTCAGGCTCCCGATGCTCTTGGCCAGATTCAGGTTCCGGGTGAGAGCATTGCCTATTGCCTTGATTATTTGAATGTGCCGCTGGGTGAAATGGCCTCGATTACTGCCAACATGCCGGGTCTTGACAAGGCGCCGGATATTTTGCGGGGCAAATTTTCCAATGATGTTTCCGCCCAGGTAAGAACTGTCCCCGGTCATCATCTGGCCCATGCCTACTCGGCATTCTGGCCATCCGGTTTTGATGAGGCGCTGGTGCTTGTGGCTGATGCCAGTGGCAGTACTTCCAGGAAAGCCAACGGGCGCTACACGGAATCCTATACCCTTTACGAGGGCCGTGGACAGGAGTTGCGTGAATTGCACAGTGAACAGGTAAAGGCACATCTTGCCGCACTCTCCACACTGGGTTTCGTCTACGAGGCTGTTTCACGTCGTGCCGGGTTTGTGACCAACCTCAATTCGGGATTGAGTTTTCCCGAGGCCGGTAAGCTCATGGGGCTCGCGGCATATGGCGGACCGCAGGAGAACTGGGAGCGTTGGTTGCTTAAGGAAAAAGGGAGCCACCGGATCAATATGTCGGCTTACGATATCTTCCTCGAGATGGCAGCACTCGAGAAGCGTTATGACAACGGTGAAGGAAAACCTTATTTTCGTCCCTGGCTCGTTGACCTGGCTTACAAGGTGCAGGTTGAGCTTGAGGAAGTGCTTTGCGAACTGGTAGCCGATGCCTGTGCCGAGACAGGATTGAAGCATGTTTGCATGGCGGGAGGCGTGGCGCTTAACTCGGTGGCCAACTACAAGATCCTGCGTGCATGCAAACTGGAGGACATCTTCATCTTTCCTGCAGCTTCTGATAACGGGATTGCCGTTGGCTGTGCGCTATGGGGATACCATCGTGAAGAGGGGGGGGACTGTCGCCCCCCCCTGGGGTCTGCCTGTTTTGGAAGGAGCTACGATATTGATGAGGTAGATGAAGCGATTTCCCATTTCTCAGACCTGCTGGTGGTGGAGGAGCATGACTTTGACGGTATGACAGGCCAGGTGGCCGAAGCGCTTGCAAGGGGCAATATCGTGGCGCGGTTTGAGGGGGGATCGGAATTCGGTCCACGAGCCCTTGGGCACCGTTCCATCTTGGCCGATCCGACCTATGAGCGCATGAAGGATGTGGTCAATGCACGGGTTAAATTCCGTGAGGCTTTCCGTCCATTCGCGCCGTTTGTCCCCCTGGACCGGGCCAACGAGGTATTTGAGCTGAGTAAACCCTCCCCGTATATGCTTTTGGTTGCCCCGGTGCGCGAGGAATTCCGGGACAAGTTGCCGGCGATAACCCATGAGGATGGCACTGGGCGCATCCAGACCTGTACCCAGGAGCAAAATCCCTTTTTCCATAAAATTTGCAACAAGGCGGAAGAAATTCGGGGTGGAGTTCCCGTGCTCCTGAATACCAGTTTCAATGTTGCCGGTCAGCCGATTGTAGAGACTCCCCGGGAGGCTATTGAGACGTTCCTGCGCACAGATATTGATTATCTTGCCCTTGAGGGGAGATGGCTTCGTCGACGTCATCAACCTGTTAAGGATTATGCTGATCACGTGCGCGACCTCGAGGTTGAGAATCGTCCACACGGGCTTGTTCCCGGGCAACCCGATGTTAGCAACATGATGAGTGATCTTGATAGCGCTATCTTTATGGGAACGGCCAGTAATAATTGGAGTGAGGGTGAAGTCGATGCCCTCGCTGCAGAGTGTGGTCGTTTCAAGGAAACCAGTTTACGACATAAGAATTCCCCTTTCCTTGCACCGCTTAAAACCCAGCTTGGGGCGGATGCGACCCTCATCATTAATCCCAGGGAAAAGTCCGTGTTGGTCGATGAGACCGGTAAGCAGAGTGAAATAAATCTCGGAATGGATCAATTACAGACGCTCCTGGCCTTGATGCAGAATCCTGCAGAGCTGACCGAGAAACTTCGCCTTAAGCTGAGTGCTACCCCTGCGGAGTTTGATGACATGGTAACTGAAATGATGGGGATGGCGGAAAGATTTGGCGTGGCCGTGCACGACGGCTGGGCAGGATTGTTTACTGAGGAGGGTATAGAGGATTTACCGGGGGCATCCGAAACCACCCTGGGCATTTATGCTGAAGAGGGGATTGATATCATGGGAAGGCTGCGTGGAGTCAGGCGTTGCATACTCGCCCATGGATACACGGAGGAGGCAATCTGTGAGATGCTGAAGGTGGAGTCGCTTCAGGCCATTGAGCCCACCAGGCTTCATTATTACGACAAGCATTTCCTTCCGGAGACACCTATTGCTGACCTGGTCCGGATTTTTCAGTTACGGGCGTCCGTTCCCCGTAAGCGCGTTGAGAAAATCTTCAGCAGTGAGGATATCAATATTCTTGAGGGGCTTGGTATCCTTGGTGAGGAAGAGGAATTGATATCGGGAGGCGTCGATCTTTTCTGCTCAGGAGGTTTACTTTTTGTGACCGATCACCGCTACATGATCAGGGATGAGGACAGCCTGGATGAAGATCCGGTCATGTATATTGGCATGGACAGCCATGGACTTGTGCAGACCGCGCCAAGGCAAGCCTGCGCCCGTGTGCTTGACTTATGCTGCGGTTCAGGAATTCAGGGACTGGTGGCCAGCAGGTATGCCCGGCATATCGTGGCGGTGGATCTTAACCCGCGCGCGGTTCGCTTTGCCCGTTTCAATGCACAGCTAAATGGCATCGCCAATTATGAAGTGCGGCAGGGAAGTCTCTATGAGGTGGTGGGAGACGAACAGTTTGACTGCATTCTTGCCAATCCGCCTTTTGTCCCCAGTCCCGAGGAATCCCTGAAGTTTCGTGATGGTGGCGCAAGCGGTGAGAAGATTCTCAGGGCAATCATTCAGGGCGCATGGCATCACCTCAGTCAGGAGGGCCGTTTGTGCATAGTCACGGATTTGGTGGATGTTCCATCCTATGAGCAAAAGCTGGAATCATGGATGGGCGATGCGGATGCTTACGGGCTTATCCTCACGACAGCTGACCGTGATGAGATATTATTTTCGGTACCGCATTGCCATGCGCCTTTCTCCCAATCCCTTTCCGAATATAACCGTGAGCTTGACCGTTGGGTGGAAAACTTCCGTAAGGCAGATCTCAATGCCGTTAACTTTGGCTATATCCTGGCGTGGAAGCGTGAGATACCAGGTTGTGACATCACCACCCGGACGATCCATAATCCTTCCAAACCTGTATGGATGCAGGTGGAGCAATGGCTTAATCAGCGCAGTTTGTGGGACAGCCAGGATGCCGGTTCATTGATTCTTGCCCCGCATCCCGACTTGAAGATCGTTACTGAGGAGTGCGCTTTCGGGTTGGCAAGGCGCTGCGAGTTGCGTTTCCCCGATGACCCTTTCTTTACCAGTTATGAGGTTAGCCCTCTAGTTGCCGATGAGATCAGGAGAATAGCACTTATTGAACCAACCCTGTCAAGACGCAGAGGCTCATTGGATTATGTATGGATTGAGAACCTCCATCGCCTTGGAATCCTGCAGCTCAACAGTTCACGTAAAGGGATAGAGGATTGCCCTCCAGCGGTTACGGGAGAGGTCGGTCACCGGATTGAGCAGCGTGCCACCAAGACAACACCTACCTGCCTTTCAAGTTACTTGGGATAAACAGAGGCTGGCCGGGAATGGAATTATCGGCGGCTTTGCGGGGGATTGACAATTTGTTTCTGGGCCGCCGGCGGTAATCCGCTGGTGGCAAGCCATTCCCTGGTGCCGCTGGCATCACGCCGGAACATGGATTGGCCGGCCCTGACAAGGGCATTCTCACGGGAACTCGCGTCATTGATTTCCGAAGCCCATGCAATGGCTGCCTGGGGGTTTTCCGAGGCAAGGCGCCTGGAGAAGCCGCTGATTGCCGAGTCACGATCCGAAGACTCGGGCATGCTGACAAGATGCTGACTTGCCGCTGTTGGGTCACGTTTTGCCCATTCACCAAAAGCGGATGAAAGACCTTGGGATTTCCCCTCGCCGGCATCCAGTGAATTCAGCCAGGTGATGGCTGCAACGGGATCCCTTTCCGCCCACTCATCACCGACTTCCTCAATCACCCGGGCGTTATGGGCTTGCCCGGCAAAGCGTTCTGCCCATGCCGCTGCCCCCTCGGGGTCATGGGCAACATAATCATGAGCGACACGATCCAGTGCAGCCGCACGCATTGCACCATCGGGAAGGTTTTCTGCCCAAGCGGAGGCCTCGAGGTGGCCTCCGTTGCCCAGAACCCTGGAGGTGACAATCCCCAGCATTCGGTCTGCATCCTTGTCTCCCATGCTTGCCAGTTGATAGGCGTAGCCTGCTGCGGCTGCGGGATCATTATCGGCAATCCCGGCAATCATGGCACCTTTCAATCTTGCACGGTCACCTTCCGGCAGGTCATTGACCCAGTTAAAGGCAAGCTCGGGTTCGGCACTTGCCCAGCCTGCCATCGTTACGTCCATGTCCACCTCCCGCGTTTTCTTTCCGTTTAAAACCGCTTCAGCGCCGGCAATTGCTCCCCAGGCATAGTGGAAATCCTTAAACTCAGAGCTTTCAGGGCGCAGTGACTTGACCTGCTCGCGTATCAGCAGAGCATTTTCCGCCGTCATGCCCTGAAGAAGACGCGTAAAGGCCAGCCTTCGGCGGAGCGGGTTGCTTTCCTTGGCCATGATCTGCCCCAGTTCCTCAATATCCCATTCGCTCAACGGTTGCCTTGCAGTTGTTGGCAGTCCGGCAGTGGTGCCCGGGTTGACAAGGCCGGCAGGGATTTCCTGCTGCCCGGTTTTGGATTCGCTGGTCTGCCCCAGGGCGCTCAGTGATGATGAAGATCTGTTGTCTTGCCTTGATCCCTGTGTGTCATTCTTTCCGGATGTCGAGGATGAATCCCGTGATGAATTCACGGATCCCGTCACAAAGGCAATAACCGCGATTAGAAACCAGCCACAGTGCAGGAACAGGGAATTTCGCATAGTACAAATATTAGGGGTAAAATGCTACAAATAAAGGTTTTATAATGCCCCCGGTGAATACCGGGGCTGCTGTTTGTCCCGCCGGGTCATTAGTCTTTACTGCGGAGGGCCAGTAAATTTTTCTCAGAACGGATATAGATGGTCGAGGCGTCGATGGCAGGGGTGACAAGGACAGGTTCCTTGAGATCGTAGCTGTGGATGAGGTCAAATTCTTTCCCGGTCTTCACGACTGATATCAATCCAAGGTTGGAGATCAGGTAAAGGTGATCGTTGGCTGCTACAGGTGAAGCACTGTACTGGCCGGAACCCCCCAGGCGCTCCCGATAAAGCTGGGCACCGTCCTTGGCATCAACTGCCGCGAGTAATCCGCCATTGCGTACCAGGTAAATCAGATCCCTGTGAAAGAGAGGGGAGGGAATTTCCGGGATGCTGCGGGTGAGTTCCCAGGTCACGTGACTTGTCTCGATATTGCCTGTCCCCCCGGGCCTGATCGCTGCCAGCAGGGGCTTACCGCGCCGAAATGCCATGTGGGCGGTATATTCTTCATTGGTCCAGTAACCATCCCTGTTCTTGTCGACCCAGCCGAAAATGCCGTCGAGCCGGCCATTGCGGTGCTTCTTGTCCTGCGGCAAGGGGATGCCAAATCCTGGATGGCCGGGAGGCAACTCCGGCCTAAGGGGATAAGTGAAGTTCCCGGTCATTTCTTTACGCTCGAGTTTTCCGTCCTTGTTGGCATCAAAGTTCATGATGGCCTGCCAGAAGGGCTTGGGGTCAATTTTTTCATCAGCAACTCCGCCGAGCTGGGCTGAAGAGATATATACATGGCCGTTTCCGGAGACGGGCACGGCAATAGTCTCACGCGAGAATCCCCCGACGAACCATTTCTCGGCACCGGTGTCAGGATTGTAGCCGCGCACCCGGCCATTTCCCAGGACCACCAGTTCTTTACCCGAGCCGTGATTCCAGATAATGGGTGTGGACCATCCGCTTCGGTGATGAGGGCGCCTGGCCTCCCATGCGACTTCGCCGGTGTTCTTCTTGAAGGCGATGATCATTGACTGGCTCAACCTGCTTTTCTCCAGATTTTTATCATTGTCGATGACAAGGATCACCATGTTTTTGTAGGCGATAGGGGAGGTGGACATTCCATACAGGCTGCCCGGTGTCGGCATTGGCTTTTTCCATTTTTCCCGGCCTTCATGGTCATAGCAGATCATGCCGAAGGAACCGAAGTAGACATAGACATTTTCCTCATCAACCAATGGCGTGGAGGTTGCAGGACTGCTCGTTTTGTGGACTTTTTCCAATGGTCCTTCCGGTGCCTCCCGGCGCCACAAGGGCTTTCCGGATTTACGCTCAAAGGCAAGCGTAACCAGTCGGTCGCCGTCGATTGCCGTTAAAAATATTTTTTCCGCGGACAGCACCGGGGAGGAAAGCCCGGGAGGGATTGGCATTTTCCATGCCTGGTGGCTGGCTTGTGGTTTGACTGGCGGACGGCAACCCGGCGCGACCCCTGATCCATTAGGCCCCCTGAACTGGTTCCAGCCAGGGATGTCTGCTTCCGTTCCCGACTGGGCAACAGCAAGGGTAAAGGAGACAATCAGGAATTTGAGGCGTGGAGTATTGAAATGCATTTTGCCTATCAGTTTGGCACAATAATAAGCTGCCCGGCAACCGTGAATGATCCCGTCATAGTGAATTTAGCGCTCCTCATGAGGTTCTATAAATACATGGAGGGTATTGTCATCCCGGAAATTCCACAGTCCCCTGTGGCGGTAGCCTTTCTCCCGATGTAGATTCCCGCATGCCTTCATCTCTCTTAGGAAGACGTCATACCTTGAAAGTTGCTTCCCGGCATGGCTCAGGCTTGATGCTTGATGCCGGAGAATCTGGTCAGGTTCTGCTACCCAAACGCTATGTTCCCGAGGGTTTGGATATTGATGAGGAAATTGAGGTCTTTATATCCATGGACTCCGAGGATCGACCGGTTGCCACCACCGAGTCCCCGATGGTGATGGCTGGCGAGTTTGCCCTGCTCAGGGTGGGTGAAGTGACGCGTGTTGGCGTTTTCCTCGAGTGGGGTATGCCAAAAGACCTGCTGTTGCCCTTTTCCGAGCAGCCACGCCGCCTGAAAGCCGGCGATGATGAACTGGTGCATGTCGATGTTGACAGGGTCAGCGGCAGGCTGGTGGCCTCGGCAAAGCTTGGCAAGTTTGTCACTGATACCGCGCCACCCCGCTGGCAGAGCGGGAAAAGCGTGTCACTGATCATCGTGGATGAAACCGACCTGGGGACCAGGGTGATCGTGGATGATTGTTGCTGGGGATTGTTGCGATGCAGCCATGCAGGACGTATCCCCGCACGTGGAATACGCTGCAGTGGCTATATCAGCCGTGTACGTGAGGACGGGCTGATAGACATCAGCCTGGATCCCCCGGGATATGCAAGGATTCCTGCTGCCAAGGAGCAAATTGCCGAGCAGTTGTCAGCAGCTGAGGGAGGGTTCCTTCCTGTCCATGACAAGAGCACGCCGGAGCAGGTGCGGAAAGTTCTCGGGATCAGCAAGAAGGTGTTCAAGCAGGCGGTTGGCGCTCTGTACAAGGAAGGCAGCGTCCGCATTGGTGAGGATGGCATCTATTGGCTGAAGTAAAGTGATATGCCCGCCAAGAAACATAAGGTTGACCCGGCATCGTTAACCGGGAAGGCCCTGGAAAAAGAGGTATGCCGCCGAATCCGGCTCGCCCGCAGCCGCTGGAGGGATCACAATAACCGTGCATGCCGTGCCGAGCGCACCAAGGCGCTTGCTTTATATGAAACGCTCAGCCCTGAGCAGCGCGTGAAAGTGCCTCAGGAGTTGCGTGTCTGGTTGCGTTACCGCAGTGAGAAGTATTTCGGGGAGGGCAAGTAAACGGCTCAGCTGATTATCGCATCTATGTGAGGATGCAGGGGAGAGTTCCTGACAGGATCCACGCTTAAGATCTTGTAATTAAGTCCTTCAGGGGCGGAGCAAATTTTGTCAGGTTAATTCCCTCTACCGCAACTTTATATTCTTCAAAACTAGGAGTTCTCCCAAGGATTGCTGAGAGCACCACGACCGGAGTGGAGGAGAGCAATGATTCCCCTTTCTTACGCTCGGAATCTTCAACGACTCTTCCTTGGAAAAGTCGAGTGGAGGTTGCCATCACGGTATCGCCTTTTTCAGCTTTCTCTTGATTTCCCATGCATAAGTTACAACCGGGTCTCTCAAGATACATCATGTTATCGTATTCTTTCCGTGCCGAGCTTTTAGGGTCATTGTCATCAAATTCGAACCCGGAGTATTTTTGCAACATATCCCAGTCCCCTTCAGCTTTCAGTTCATCGATAATGTTATAAGTTGGTGCTGCTACTACGAGGGGAGCATTGAACTCGACTTTCCCCTGTTGCTTTTCAAGGTTGCGGAGCATTTGGGAGACGATCTTTAAATCCCCTTTGTGAACCATGCATGAACCTACAAATCCAAGATCCACTTTTTTCACTCCTTCATAATAAGAGAGATCTCTAATCGTGTCGTGGGTATAGCGCTTGGAGATATCGTCATTATGAACATCAGGATCGGCAATCATGGGCTCAAATATTTGGTCCAGATCCACGACGAATTCCGCAGCATACCTGGCATTTGAATCCGGGGTCAAAGCCGGCTTTGCTCCTGATCTTATTTCTGATATTCTCTTGTCAGCCTGATTGATCAAGCCCTGAAGGACTTGTTTTTCATTGTCCATCCCCTTGTCGATCATGATCTGAATGCGACGCTTGGCGATCTCCAGAGACTCAATTAATGTGTCATCCTGGGAAATGCAGATGGATGCTTTCGCCTTCATTTCCGCGGTCCAGTCTGTGAAGGTAAAGGCTTTGTCGGCAGGTAAAGTCCCAATGTGAACCTCTATGACTCTCCCCTGGAATACATTGTCCCCGAATTTCTTTAACATTTGCGCCTGCGTGGCATGGACAACGTCACGGAAATCCATATAAGGCTTCAAGTTTCCTTTAAACGTAACTTTTACCGATTCGGGAATCGGCATGGCGGCTTCACCTGTAGCGAGTGCGAGTGCGACAGTTCCAGAGTCAGCGCCGAAGGCTACCCCTTTAGACATCCTGGTATGGGAATCACCTCCTATAATGATTGCCCATTCATCAACGGTGAGGTCATTTAGGACCTTATGGATAACATCCGTCATGGCATGATATTCCCCTTCGGGATCTCGCGCGGTAATGAGACCGAAGCCATTCATGAACTTCATGAGTTTAGGAATATTGGCCTGCGCTTTCTTATCCCAGACGGAAGCTGTATGGCATCCTGATTGGTAGGCGGCATCAACAGTTGGGGAAATAATCCTGGCAGCCATGGCCTCCAATTCCTGAGAGGTCATTAAGCCTGTTGTGTCCTGTGAACCTACAATATTCACCTCTACCCTGACATCAGAACCGGCGTGCAGGACTACTCCTTCCGTTACTCCAACTGCATTTTTATTGAAGATTTTCTCGACTGCGGTGAGTCCCTGCCCTTCCTGAGAAATCTCTTTGGACGGAGCAAAGACAGGATGTAATTCTATCCCCAGCGTTTGAGCCGCGAAACTCTGTAGTTTCTTGCCAAAAACAACTGCATACGATCCCCCGGATTTTATGAATTCGACTTTTTGAGGAGTTAAGGCCGGGGAGATATCAACCAGCTCTGTTTTTCCACGGTAAAGTTTCTTCTTTTTGGTGTTAATGGTGAGGGTTGTTCCTGTGTCTACGGAGTAGAGTTGCTCCATAACGGGATCGCCATTCTCATCCAGGATCGGGTTGCCTTCAGGGTCCAACTTTTTCACCCAGTTTTTCAGGTCTATACCGATTCCGCCAGTGACACTTACCGTGGTTAAAAAGATGGGGGAGATGCCGTTTGTCCCTGCTACCACAGGGAAGATATTTACAAATGGAACATAAGGGCTTGCCTGCTTGCCAGTCCATAAAGCGACGTTATTGACTCCTGACATTCTGGACGACCCCACTCCCATTGTCCCCTTCTCAGCGATTAACATCACGCTTTTTCCGGGATGGTTTTTTTGGAGTGCCAGAATTTCATTCTGGGCTGACTCAGAGATCATGCACTGCCCGTGCAGTTCCCGGTCTGAGCGGGAATGAGCCTGGTTTCCGGGAGAAAGTAAATCGGTGGAGATATCCCCCTCGCCAGCGATGTATGTCACGACTTCAATTTCTTCCTCTGTGTCCGGGAGTTCGGTGAAAAATTCAGCCCTGGCATAACTCTCCAGAATCTCTTTGGCGGTTTCATTTCCATCTTTAAATGCACCCTCAAGTCGATTTGTATCGGCTTCATACAGGAACACTTGCGTCTTCAGGACATTTGCCGCCTCTCTTGCGATTGATATGTCATTGCCCAAAGCCAGGTTGAGAAGAACCTTAACGGAAGGTCCACCTTTCATGTGCGACAACAACTCAAAGGCAAATGCGGGAGAAATTTCCTCTATTGCGGAAACGCCTAGAATAATCTCCTCCAGGAAATTGGCCTTCTCCTTAGCGGCACTCGTTGTGCCTGGTAATGTGTTGTAAATTAAAAAATTCAGAGAACTTTCCCTGTGTTCGTTACCGGGATTTTTTATTTGCGTAATGATTTCGGCTAACAACTCTCCGCTATCGATTGGCTTCGGATTTAAACCTTGAGCCTTTCGGTCCTCAATTTCGGTAATGTATTCCAGGTACATATTCATACTTGATTAGTGACTACAGCTTAACAGCAAATGGGATTCCTTGGTTTCCCGGCTCTATCGTATTTCGCTCGGCCAGATGGATTATATTCGCCTGAGAAACCTTCTTATTGTTCATATTGCGCAGGACAGACCCAATGACAATGGGGATTGGAACGGGTGGGTGGTGACGGTGGGGTGCAATCTTGGCATTACGCAGAGGGTGAAGTGAATGTTGGGTGCCTTGGGCATCTTTACCGGGGCGGAATGGGGCGCTATAGATGTTCATCATCGGCCTGCCAAGCAGAGGTTTTAGTGTGCGTATAGTAGAGAACTATACAGTTCCGGCAAGCAGTGAACGGAAATGTTGTGAATTAAACCAAAACATGCCCTTTAAAACAGGAACCTGAGAGACCTGACGTGTAATCAGGCAGAGGAGATAAGGATTTGGGTCGCTGCCCACCTGTGCCCGGGTTACAATGGGATAATGCGATTGATAATTATTGCGATTTTGGCACTTTCAGCATGCCTGAAACCGGCTTTTTCCCGGACAGTTTTACTGGAACGTTCCTCGGCAGGATGGCGATATGATGATGATGGTAAGGCTGATAAGGGTTGGCAGTCACCCGCTTTTAATGATGCGCATTGGAAGAAAGGAGCGGCTCCGCTCGGCTATGGGGATCGTGGACTTTCGACGACTGTGGGGTTTGGCGGTGATCCGGAGACAAAACATGCGGCGACATTTTTTCGTCGTCGATTTGAAGTTCCTGCGGGCTCTACGTTTGCCAGGGTAAACCTTTCACTCCGCTGTGATGATGGCGCGGCCTTGACCTTGAACGGTAAGCCACTTGCCCGCTTGAATCTGGTTCGAGGTGCTGTTACCGCGGAGACATACGCGGATGAGGCTCTCTCCGGCGAGGAGGAGCAGGAGTTCCATCGCATGCAGGTGCCGGTTGACCTATTGCGTGAGGGCACCAACGTGTTGGCGGTCAGTGTGCATCAGGCGGGTCCCTCCAGCAGTGATCTGGTTCTTGACCTGGAGATTTTCGGCCTGACAGAAGCGGAATTGCCGAAGAAGGCGGTGGTGCGTGCCGGGGCGAGGCCGGCTATTAACGCTTATCACAAAGGGCATTTTGTCGCACCGGAGATGCGCATTCCGGATGGTTATGCGGATGGGGGAACATACATGAAGATTAAAGATAATGGAACCGTGGTGGCTACGCGTGAAGTCATTATGGTTGACCGGGAGCGTGACCGGAAACTGGCCGGGCATATTGAATTTGCCCGATCAAAGAGGAATTTACCGGAAGTTGAGCGAGCTCAGGTGCTTGCCAGGTATATTGATGGGATCACTTCGCCGAATGGTGACCGGAATTTGGCCGAGGCAGCAACCCGGCACTTGATGGATTATCGTAACAGAGAGATATTGCTTGGCCAGGTTGCTGAATACTGTGGAGGTGGCGTTTGCCGTCACCGTTCATTGCTGTTCAAGATCATGGGGGATGAGGCCGGCTTAAGGGTTGGGTTGAGACGTGGGCACATGAAGGCGCGTGGAAGGTTGCTTGGCAGACACGCTTGGAATGAGATTACTCTTGGAGATGGGAGTAGGAGGATTGTTGACGTGATGAACCCGGAGAAGAATTTCAAGTTACCGGTTGCGGATAAAGTCTCCTATAGATATGCGGGTATCGAGGGAGAGGATTTGTATGGCGGGAACAGTGAGTCACAACGCAGTAGGTTAGTGCCCCTTGAGGAGAAGCGGAGGGAGTTCTAGGATTGACCGGTGTTGCAGGTTGAACAGTTGTGTTTCCTGGATTGGGGGCCATTGAGTTTTTCCATTGAGCCCGGGGAATGCCTCGGAATCAGCGGCGATTCCGGATCGGGGAAATCCCTGTTGTTGCGGGCGATTGCTGACCTGGATGCCCATGAGGGGGAGGTGTTGCTTGATGGTGAAGGCTGTGTTGATCATCCCGGTGCGGCCTGGCGCGGCAGGGTGGCCATGTTGGCAGCGGAGTCGCGCTGGTGGTTTGATTCCGTGCGGGCGCATTTTCCCGAAGACTTCGATGGGTCAATTCTACGTGGATTAGGATTTTCCGGCAAGGATGTAATGGGCTGGGATGTATCGCGATTGTCCGCGGGCGAGAAGCAGCGCCTGGCACTGGCGAGATTACTGGCGAGGGAGCCAGGTGCACTCTTGCTCGATGAGCCTACGGCGAACCTTGACCCCGGGGCCACCGGCCTCGTGGAGCAGGTCGTCTCCGTTTACCGGGAGCAACAACAGGTTCCGGTTGTCTGGGTGGGACATGATGAACAGCAATTGCGGCGGGTGGCAAACAGTGCGTTGTGCATGCAGGGCAAAAAACTCAAAAAATCCTGGTGAACATTATCGAACTTGAACCGTGGGAACTTGCCCTTGCCGGTGCCCTTGTCGTGGCGCTGGCATCCTGCACGATTATGGCAGGTCTAGGCGTGGCCAAGCCCTTGTTAATTGCGGCAGTCCGTATGGTGTTGCAGTTATCACTCATAGGGTTGGTCCTTAGGGAACTGCTTGACGCGAATAACCCTTGGTGGGTTGGGATGATTGCCCTCGTGATGCTGGCCTTTGCCGGGCGAGAGGTATCTGCCCGTCAGAAATACCGGCTGCGGGGGATTTGGGGGTATGGAATCGGCACCGGTGCAATGTTTGTCTCATCCTTTGCGGTCTCAATCTTCGGCTTGGCTGCAATTGTGCGCGCGGATCCCTGGTGGGATCCGCGTTATGCCATACCTGTGCTGGGTATGTTGCTTGGCAATACAATGACAGCCGTGGCATTGAGCATTGACCGTCTGACGGCTTCGGCCTGGCAAAGCCGTGAAACGATCGAGGCACGCCTTATGCTTGGTGAGAGTGGCCGGCAGGCAGTTAGTGAGCTTGTCAGGGAAGCGTTGCGTTCAGGCCTTATTCCGGTAATTAACTCGATGGCTGTTGCGGGGGTCGTTTCTCTGCCGGGAATGATGACCGGACAAATCCTAGCGGGTAATCCGCCAGGAGAAGCCGTGCGTTACCAGATCCTTATATGGCTGTTAATTGCCGCGGGGTGTGGTTTCGGGATGCTTATCGCTGTGCGCATGACAGCGGACCGGCTTTTTGATGAGCGTGACCGTCTGCGTCTCGATCGGTTTTGCCACTAGGGCTACGCGGATTTGAGTTATACCGTCCTTATGGATCAGACCTTAAAGTAGAAAACAGCATAACTGGTGGCTTCCAGTTCTTCAATATGCATGCGCTTATCCCTTGCATGGTCACCCCAGCTTTCCATGAAGATGACCTCACCGGTCTTCTCATTAAATCCGGTGACAACCGAAGCGTGACCGGGGTCAGTCTTTGAAGTGGGCCATGTGGCACGATCTGAGGCGTTGGCTTCCGGAAGTGCCTTGCCATTTGCAGCAGCGCTGTGGAATAAGTTCCTCTCTGAGCTATAGCGTCGCCAGACAACGACGGGGAATCCCTTCTCCAGATATTTCTTGGCGCGTTTAAAGTCAAAGCTGCCGCCGCGCTGGACACTGGCAGCAGCCTCTTCTGCTGCTGCTCGGTAGAGGTCGAGAACCTTAGATCCTTTTGCACTTCCGGTGTTGCGGAATCTGGCGCCGGCAGCGAGGGCATCAGTGCTCATTCGTAAGCCCAGGTAGTGGGTGGCCATCCCGAGGGTGCTGACCGCACAATACGGGCGAAGACCCTGACGGAACATCGGTATTCCTCCGATGGTTACATTTCCGGAGGCATCCTTGTGAACATTGGAAAGCAGCTGCTTGCGACGTTGCCTTTTGTCTAGCATCGCGGTGCCCCCGTCAAGGTAGTCCTCCGAGATGTCCTCTGTGCGGAGAATGATCAGGCTGACTGAATGGTTTTCGATTGCTGAAAAGCGCAAGGTTAAGTTGCCCAGCCGGTAATCTTGATAGGTATTCCTCAATAATGCCGTGCGCCCGATGGTCGTGTCGTCGGGGCCATCATCGGCGCGGTCTCCAAGCGTGTCGGCCAGTGCTTTTTCAAGGTGAGTGTAGCGTTTCTTGAAATCACGCTGGAGAGTTTTAACGGCATCATTACTGTTCCCGGTTTGGTAGCCGAAGAAATGTCCGGCATCAAGGTAGAGGGCCGCGATTGATTGCAGCCTGCCTTTTTCAGTGTTGGCAAACACCGCTGAAGGTCGCTCTCCGAAAATCATTGGATTTACGGTAAGGAGTTTTACCTCATTACCGTCAAGGGAGGGGATGGTCTTCCAGGATCGTGGCAGATCTCCCCCTTGCCAGATCTCGGCGGCAAGTAATTGTTCGGTGAAATCTTCGTTAATATCCTTGGGCTGGAAGGTGGCCCCGAAAAAGTTTCCCCCGAAGTTTTGCGGGATGGCGAATGCGCCGGCGACAGTGATCAGGAATGTCGGGACAGCGAACAAGAAGTCTTTCATTGTTCAATAATACTACAATTGCTCAGCTCCCGTGACAAGGGAGGAGAAACGGGGATTCAGTTACAGGCAAGGGCTTTATTCTGTTGATAAACGGGGTTCCTTGCCTG
This sequence comes from Verrucomicrobiaceae bacterium, assembly GCA_024229495.1. Classification (GTDB taxonomy): domain Bacteria; phylum Verrucomicrobiota; class Verrucomicrobiia; order Verrucomicrobiales; family DEV007; genus CACIUL01. The sequence goes on from JAAESJ010000656.1 coordinate 21,548, forward strand.
TTGGGTCATCTGGAGCCGCCGGCAGGAATCCAGCCTGGTCTTTTTAGTCGGCGATCGAATGAAAACGGGTTTTTGGCTTTCGGGTTAATGCTGATTTGCACCGGGGGAAACGTGGCATTAACCCGGTCGAGTTGAACTCGCAGGATATTCTTGGCTGTTGACCATGGTTGGTCGACGATCCACTGGTGTCCGTCCGCGTGCAGAAAGAGGACGGGTTTTTCGAACGCTGAACCGAGCTTACCAAAGCGATCATGGAAAGGGGCGAAGTTTGCCTTGGCATGAGTTTTCCCCTTCGCCTTGCTGATTGGGTTGGCCTGACAGCAGACGACAGCAGCCTTAACGGTTTTCTTGTGAGCGTGGAATTGTGCCTGAATCCAATCGTTATTATCACGAAAACGGCGAATCCATTCTTTCCTGTCATGGACTCTGCCGCCGACAAGGTTGATGCCGATAATGAGTATGTCTCCCCTGACGAAGGCAAAATTTTCCTGCCTGATTTTCTGGCGTTCAGTTTTCCACGGTCCCCTGGCATGATTCTCCAGGCTTCCAAGGTGTTTGGTCCAGTGTCTCCAACCAACATCGGGATCCGGGCGGTCATTCCATTCGTTATCGCCGGGAACGATATAGGTAGGGATTGTGTTGCCTCCGGTAAGGAGCTTGTTGATTGATGCGTAATAGGCCTCGGTGAGTTTTCCCTGGCGAGCTATGTCCCCGGAGTTGATGTCTCCCAAGTGTATCAGGAATTCGGAGGTTTTGACCTTGTTTTCCTGATTGATGTAATGGCGGATAGCCTTGAAATCCTCACTGTTGTAGGGACCACAGCCCATCGCGGAGAATATCAGGGGGTTGGGTTTCTGGTCTGCCATGCTGCTACAGCTGAGGGTAGCAAGGAAAATGACGAAGGTTCGGAGCATAGATTGCGTGAAGCGATTGTTTGACGATATTCGAGGGATGTCAGCAGATGAGCCCATCCTTTACTATAATCGATATACAGGGAAGATCGAGAGTGAGTCAATCTATGGCGAGGGGTTCTTGAAGTTTACCTATGGCAACCCGCTGGGAAAACTGGCCTTGTCGGCGCTTGTGCGGCGGGCCTGTTTCTCACGATTTTATGGCTGGAGGATGCGTCGCAGCGCCTCTGCGCGTAAAATAAAACCGTTCGTTGATCGGTATGCTCTTGATCCAGGGGAGTTTGTCGATCCCATATCCGGCTTTGAGCATTTTGATGCGTTTTTTGTGCGGCAATTGCGACCTGGGAAGCGCCCTTTCCCAGAAGATGTTCATGATATTGGATTTCCCGCAGAAGGTCGCCACCTGGCAGTGCCGGACCTCTCGGCATATGACGGCTTGTGGGCAAAGGGACAAAAGTTTGATTTATCCCGGTTGCTGGGTAGCAGGCAGCTTGCAGAACGTTATGATGGGGGTGCAGCATTGATCTCGCGCCTGTGTCCTACAGACTATCATCGTTATCATTTCCCCTGTGAGGGCGATGCGGGGGATCCTGAACTGATCAATGGATTTCTGTATTCCGTGAATCCAATTGCTCTAAGACAGCGCGTTTCATACCTCTGGGAAAACAAGCGTTGTTTGACTATTCTGCGTTCACAGGTTTTTGGATCGGTGGCTTTACTTGAGATTGGTGCGACTTGCGTTGGCAGTATTATCCAGACTTATCTCCCCGGGTTGGTAGAGAAAGGGGGGGAGAAGGGATATTTCCGGTTTGGAGGATCAATGTTCATGATGTTCTTTGAGCGAGACCGGGTTATTTTTTCCCCTGACCTGCTCGAGCATGGAGCAGAAGGGCGTGAGGTTTATGCCCAGGTGGGTGACTGTTGCGGTCATGCTGCAGGTAAGCAGTAAGCACCGGGATTAAGCAGATAGGTTACTATCTCAATAATCGCGCTCTAGGAGGTAACTGGCAATCTCATGGAGCCGTGAGGCTTTGTTTCCCAGCGGCTTGAGGGCAGCGATTGCATTTGCAGTCAGGCGTGCAGCTTCCCTGCGGGATTTCTCAAGCCCATGGAGTGCAGGATAGGTGGTTTTATCTGCTGCTAAATCCTTGCCGGCGCTCTTGCCGAGCTTGTCGCTGCTCTGGGTAATGTCGAGGATGTCATCGATTACCTGGAAAGCAAGCCCGGTTGCCTGGCCGAATTCACTTAAGGATGCCAGTTTGCGTGGTGTGGCTCCGGCAGCCATCGCTCCTAGGCGCAGTGAGCAGGTTAATAGAGCCGCGGTTTTACTTTCGTGGATATAGCGCAATTCCTGGCCTGAGAGAGCGGCACCTTCCCCTTCGATATCCATGACCTGCCCGCCAACGAGATGTTTACTTCCCGAGGTAACTGCCAGCTCGTGAATCATGTCTCCGGGGCTGTGTTTTCCCGCCGGTTGGCTCAGTCCCATGATTTCGAAAGCCAGAGAAAGCAGTGCATCCCCGGTGAGTACTGCGACAGCTTCGCCGTAGACCTTGTGATTTGTTGGATTGCCCCGCCGCAGATCATCATCGTCCATGCAGGGAAGATCGTCGTGGATTAGGGAATAGGTATGGACAAACTCCACCGCGCATGCTGCGGGCATTGCAAGAGTGTCACTGGCTCCGCATGCCTCTGCTGCAGCGAGGCACAGGATCGGGCGCAGTCGTTTCCCGCCGGCGAAGACGCTGTAACGCATTGACTCATGAAGGGTTCTCGGACGACATGAGGCGCGCGGCAGGTAGCCCCTCAGCGCGGCGTTGATGCGCTTCTGCTGGGCAGTTGTATATGATTTAAAGTCCCCTTCAGGATTCACGGCAATCAAATTAAGAGTTCTGCGATTTGCACCGCGTTAAGAGCAGCCCCCTTGCGGACCTGGTCTCCGACCACCCAGAATGTCAGGGCATTTTCCAGCACGATGTCTTCGCGGATACGGCCCACAAGGCAGTTGTCTTTGGACGTGGTATCCAGCGGAGTGGGGAATAATCCTTCAGAGGGATTGTCACAGATGTCAACGCCCGGCGCGGCATCGATGAGTTCACGTGCTTTATCCACGTTAGGAATTGATTCGAACTGGACGGTGACCGCAACGGAGTGTGACCGATAGACGGGGACGCGCACGCATGTGACCGAAGCTTGGAATTCACCAATACCAAGGATTTTCCGGCTTTCGTTTTCCATCTTCATTTCCTCCTTGGTATATCCGTTTTCCAGAAATGTATCGACTTGGGGAATCACATTAAAGGCGATCTGGTGGGGATAGACATTTGTTTCTACACGATTACCGCCGGCGATCGCCTTTACCTGCGCCTCCAACTCCAGGATGCCGGCCGCTCCACTGCCGGAGACGGCCTGATAGCTTGAGGCGATAAGGTTTCGGGCCTGCCATTGCCTGTGCAGGGGATTGAGACCCATCAGGGTCACGATGGTGGTGCAATTAGGGTTGGCTATGATGCCCTTGTGTTTGCCGGCATCGTCTGGATTGATTTCCGGGATCACCAGAGGGACATCGGCATCCATGCGGAATGCTGAGGAGTTGTCGATGACAACAGCACCGCAATTAGAGGCAAGGGGTGCAAATTCCCTGGAAATATCGCCTCCGGCGCTGAACAGGGCGATATCGATATCGGCGAAGCAATCTTTAGTAAGTTCTTCAACAACGATATCCTGTTCCCGGAAGCGGATTGTTTTTCCCGCTGATCTTGCTGATGCCAGGGGGGTTAATTTTCCAATTGGGAAATCCCGCTCTTCCAGGCATTTTGCCATTTCCTGCCCGACGGCGCCGGTAATTCCGGCAATCGCTATATTTGGTTTGTCTGCCATGATTTTGCGTGTTTGATGCGGTGCTTGCGGGACGATGATTCTAGCCCGTGGTTACGCTGATGCAAACAAGAGAGCGAAATGTTGGAGTAAGAAGCATTGAGATTTCAATTTCTGCCCAGTATTTGCGGGTATTGGATGGCAAAAAACAGATAGCATCCTTCATGGTGTCGACTTCAAGGTTCGGGGTGGGAAGCCGGGAGGGCAGCAACAAGACGCCACTGGGTGACTTTGAGATAGGCGAAAAGATTGGTGAAGGGGCACAACTGATGACTGTATTCAAGGGGCGTAAACCGATTGGTGTCCATGGCCCTGAACAAACCTCAAGCGAGGATCTTGTATTGACCCGTATACTGTGGCTGCATGGATGCGAGGAGCACAATGCAAATACTCGTGAGCGCTACATTTATATTCAC
>JAAESJ010000657.1 GCA_024229495.1 Verrucomicrobiaceae bacterium
CAAATCATTATCGATAACGCCCATCCAGGAGAGATTGACCAATGTCTGGTCTAGCGGGGCGTTACCGGCGCGTTCGCCGACGCCGAGCGCAGTTCCATGAATCACATCAGCGCCGGCTTCGACCGCGGCCAAATTATTCGCAACCCCAAGGCCTCGATCCTGATGCCCATGCCAATTCACCTCGATGTCACGGCGCTTGACTCCGGCATCAGGTATCACCTCATCCTGAATGAAAGCAAGCAATTTGCGAACCCCATTCGGGGTAACATGACCACACGTATCACAAACACAGATGCGATCAGCGCCTAACTCGAGCGCGCGAGTGTAAACTGCCTTGATTTCCTCAGGTTTAGATCGCGTTGTATCCTCAGTCACGAACATCACTGGAATATCGTTGTCGAGTGCGAATGAAACCGCCTTTTCCGCAGTGCTGAGAATCCGGTCCATCGTCCAGCCCTCAGCATATTGCCGAATCGGGCTTGTGCCCAAGAAAGCACTCGCCTGAATTTGCCGCTCATGCTTGGCCTGCAAATCAACGAGCGGCTCAATATC
>JAAESJ010000658.1 GCA_024229495.1 Verrucomicrobiaceae bacterium
CGGTAAGGAGGAGGGTTTATGGATGTGGTGGCATGAAAACGGGCAGAAGGGTGGTGAAAGAAACTACAGGGACGGGGTGCTTGTTTCGCGAAAGTGGTGGAATGATAAGGGTGAGCCTATAGATGTTTTTGGGCGGCGCATAAATGACCCATGAACCCCGCACCCTGGCTCCTGATTCCTGTGCCCTGCTCACTGCCCCCCAATCAAGCGACCTGCAGCGTGGGTAGTGCCCAGTCAGTGATGGATTATCAGGGGAGCTCCCCACTTCATGGTTCAGCCCTTCTTACTCAAACCAGCTGTAGGACTGGATGTCGATAACCTCAACCTGGTTGTTGCTTGCCGGGTTCTGCGGGAAACGCAGAGAGGCAATGACGGTGAGGTTTTTTTCAACGGCAGGAAGGCCCGGAATGCTATCCTGAGATGAGTCAAGGCGGGCAATGAGCTTTTCTCCGAACAGGGTTTCACGGTCGATGTATCCGTAGATGAAGAAATTCGGACTGCCGGGGTAGTATATCTCCACACAGTGCCAGCGGTCTTGATCCTCAAAGTCATTGGCAAAGAAATCGCCATTGCGTAACTTGGCCCTGAATTGCTGAGCCGTGGCAGGGCGGGATGATTTGAATGTATCCAGTGGCATTGGCTGGTATCCAAAGGAAACCTCCCAATGCATTTTGATGTCATCCTTACTGCTCTGGATGAAGGCAAAATATCGTTGTTGATCGAGCTTGCCGATTCTTACAGCAAGCAGGATGGCGTAATTACCGCTCTTCAGCTTCACCTTATTGGTGTCGATAATCTCACTGTAGCGTTCATTATTCGGGTGGATGGCACTGTTCTTTATGCGTTCACCGGTGATTTCAGGATGGGTGACCAGCGCCAGCTGTTCCTCGGGGGTTTTTGCTGCCGCAAAGGCATGGATCATCTCAAGGCAATGATCCCGTTCATTGCGTGTGAGTGATATGGGGATGGAATTTTCCGGGTTTCCGTTTGATGGAGATTTCTGGATTGGATCAGGTGTAATTGGGGCTTCATTTAAATCTGCGGTCACTGCCTTTCCGCCATTGAATACCAGCATCATCAATAAAGTGACACCCGCAGTGAGAATAACGGCCAGGAGTGCGAACAAAAGGATGCGCCTTGCCTTTTCCCATGGGCGAAGGTGCATTTTCCGGCGCACTCTGCGTATGCGCATCTGGGTTTTATCGTCAGGATCTATCTCCAGGAACTCAGTGGTGTCAGTATCATGTTGGAGTTCCTGATCGTCATCCTGAATGCTTTCCCAGGTTGGGCTCATTTTAGATGTTACCTTTCGCTGGCGCTGTGAATGAGTTGGAGGCGTTGCTGCTCGACTCGGTGCAGTTAATGCCGGGGGAGGGTCGTCATCTTTTCCGAGGGGATTGTTGCAATAGGGGCAAGCAAGCTGGCTTCGCCTCGATTTCGCACGGATTCTGACTTGCCGTTTACAGCACGGGCAGTTCACGACCTGCCATTGGCTTGCAAGCGCACCGGGGTCATTATTGGATTTCATCGGAATTCTGCGGGAGAGGAATGATTTTTTATCAGATGAGTCGATGCAAGCACCAATGTGTTCATTTATTCAATGACCCATCCACTGGTGATGACTTCATCAATAATGACCTGGTTGGCGGATTTTGATTTTTCAGGATAACGCAGGCGAAGCGTGAAGAATTCCTTGCCCGCCTGCAGTGAGGATAAGAGGCCCGAACCCTTCATTACATAGCCATAGATTACGGTTGTTTGCTCCATGTTCGTTAACCGAAGGCATTGGTATTGCTTAGCCGTGAAGTTGAAGTTGTAATAGTCGTCTGGTTTCGCACGGACCCTGAAGAGGGTTGCTGAACCGGGTTTTTCCTCCATGAACTTACTCAGGCTCATTTCAGAGTAACCGACGAAGGATTCCCAATCGACCAGGAAGTGGTCTTCTTCGATGGCAACGACCGCATAGGCGGTTCTCATGTCCACGAGAGTGACTCCGATTGCGTAATACTTGTCCATGGAGGAGCTGTTATATTGATCAGTGAGTGATAGGTATTGGATTGGTCCCGGGTCGTGGGCTTTATAGTATTCAGTCATCAGTGGCTTCACTCGTTGCGGGGATCTTGTGAAAACCCTCCGTTCTTCGAGTGTCTTTGCTTCCAAGAAGTTTATGACCGCAGTGCTTGCCTTCTCATGAACGCCACGAATCCCGTGTTTCTTAATGGCCTGTTGAACCGGGCTTATGGTGTGGGTTTTTGGTGCGGGCAAGGTTTCTTCTTGAACAGGCGTTTGAACCTTGGTGACTACCTGCCCGGGTGGCTTGTTCTGTAGAGATTTAGCATCGATCTTTTTCTCTCGACTCCGTGGCAATATCGTTAATGAGGCGAGGATTAATGATGTTGCCATCACAAAAAAACCAATCCAGGGTTTGATTGAGTGTTTGTGCTGCCGTTGGGCTTTATTGGATCTTACCTTTTCATTATCGGTGGCGGGAATAGGATCTGAAGTTGCTCGAGGCGTGTCCCCCTGTTCATTATCGGTTTCCTTTGTATATTTCCGGGCGGTTAACGGTTTGATAGGCGCGACATCGTGAGGTTTTTCTCCACGACTTTTGGGGTTGGCATTCCGGATAATCATCTCAGGAAGCTCAATATTGATGGATTTTTTTTGAGCAGGAAGTGGCATGTGACCCCTGCCATTTTCTGAGATTGACCTTTCTCCCACCACATCTGCAATGGCGCCACACGCCGGACATGAGGCGAGCTCATCTTTTTTATCATTGCCCTCGAACTCGGTGAGGCACTCCGGGCAGGTCATTATATGATGATCGGAATCCGGCATTTTACCGTTCTATATTACTTGGGATAGCCCGGGCTTCCACGTCATTAATCCACTGCTGGAATCTCAATCGGCTTCGGTGCAGGTATGGGGATCTGGGTTTCTGCTCCGTCCAGTGTCACTTGATTAACCGCAGTGGCCCGGCGGATTTCACCCTCTTGACCCGCGACCTGAGCACGCAGGACCGGTTGCTGGGATGAGTAAGGGTCGCTGGTTCCAACCACTGTTGGCGAGGTCATCAGGATTGCCCTGGATGATTGCGCTGCGAGTAATGGCCGTGGTGGCGGTTTGCTGGTTGGGAAACCGGTAATGAGTGGGTGCTCAATGCGTTCTCTATCGGTTGAATGAAAGCGACAATAATGCCGAAAATCATTTTTTTTCCGGATGAATTCCTTGTAAGTACAACGTTGAATTTTCCGTGCCCCCTGTTCTTTTCCCGGTAGTTCCTCGTAGCATGAATCCGTTGCCAAGTGGCCGGATTTGATGCATATCTCGACCGTTTGGCAGCCGTCTGGAACAGGTATTCGCTTTGAAGGGAAGGCTTCAGATGAGGCATTCATCACGTCTACCCATACAGGGAGTGCAATGGCGTTACTAAAGGCACCGCGATAGATCGTTTTCGGGTAGTCGAATCCGGTCCACACACCACACGTCACTTCGCTGTTGTAACCGATAAACCACAAGTCCGTAAAATTGTGGGTAGTTCCAGTTTTTCCCGCGGCATTTTTGTCACGCAGTCCGTATTTACTGTAGGATTCTTTTGCGGTTCCCCGTTCCAGTGCATCCTGCAGGCAACTGTTTACCTGGTATGCCGTGACCGGGTCGATGGCATTGGAGAGCTTGGTGCTTGGTTCACTAAAGATTGTCGAACCGCTGGCATCCACGATTGAGGAGATGATGTGTAAGGTGTCTGGCCGGCTTCCCGCATTGGGAAAGATCGTGAATGCCATGCATAATTCCTTGAGGCTGACAGCACTGCTCCCCAGCAGGGTCTTGTCATATTCGTCCATTGGAGAGCGGATTCCTGCTTTTCTGGCAACAGCGCTTACCTTTTTGCGGCCGATTTTCTTACCAATCCTGACCGTGGCTGCGTTTTTCGAATGAACCAAGGCTTCTCTGGCCGGGATATCACCGAGGTAGTTTACCACTTCGGACTCTCCACCCCATTCACCAAGAATTCCCGTAATTCCACCGATTGCTACACTGCGGTTGTCAATCGGGGTGTCCTTGATTATCGAGCCGGGGAAATAGCCCTCGGAATAGGCTGTGGCATAAACAAAGGGTTTGAAAGCAGTTCCGGCTGGGCGCTGAGACTGGAATGTCCTGTTCAACTGGCTGTCACCAAAATTACGCCCGCCCAGCATCGCGATGATGGCTCCGGTCTTGTTTTCGATCATCAAGACAGCACCTTGCAGGTAATCGGGAACTCTCTTGGCTTTAACCGTCGACTGGTCGTTCTTCTCGAGAGGGTCAGGAAGTGTTTTATTTTCCCTGTATTGTGAGTAAGTGGGGTGCTGGTAGCCTTGATGTTTTTCCACTTCGCTCAGGTTTCGGAGCAGGCTTTGCCGAGCCGTCTGCTGAGCGGTATTGTCAATCGTGGTATAAATCCTGAATCCTCCTCCACCCGCACTTTCAAATCCGATTTGGTCGATGACCTGGAGACGGGTCATTTCCTGGACATAGGAATTTTGCTGCCCCTTGGGATTGGTCAGGGTTACCGGTTCCTTTAGGTATAGGGTGAGTTGAGAGTTACTAACCATGCCTTCCGTATGCATTCGCTGAAGCACGTGATTACGGGCTTTGCGTGCACCGATCGGGTTTTTGCGTGGGGATAGGCGTGAAGGACTCTTTATGAGTCCACACAGGGTAGCCGATTCGACCACATCGAGTTGGCTGGCTGATTTCCCAAAGTATCCACGTGCAGCTGACTCAATTCCGAAGTATCCACCGCCAAAGAAAATTCGATTCAGGTAATGCTCAAGGATTTCCGGTTTGGTGAAATTTCTCTCTATTCTTTGCGCAAGGAAAGCCTCGATAACTTTTGTCTCAAGGTTTCGGTTTTTCCTCAGTTCGGGATAACATTGCTTGGCAAGCTGTTGGGTTATAGTGCTTGCGCCCTGCGTAACGCGTTTTGCCTTGATGTTCAGGATGGCTGCCCGGAGGATCCCAACATAGTCGATCCCCTGATGCTGGAAGAAGCGGGAGTCTTCCACTGCAGTTAATGCCTGGATGAAATGGTAGGGAATTTCCTTTAGTTCAATGGGGCGCCTGTCTTCAATCTTAATTTGCCCTATCTCAACGCCGTGTCGGTCATAAATACGGCTTGGGATTTCAAGTTTACCAATGGCATTGAGGTTAAATTCCTCACTAAGTTCCCGGCGGGGCTTGAGAAAAAGAACGAGCGTAATCAATGCGGCAAGGCCGAGGATACAACTTGCTGCAAATAGGAATTTAATGGATCGTTTTAACACGATACAATGGATAGAGAGGTTAAATAGTCGGATGCCGTCGGAGGTGCCTCGTTTGAACAGCATGACAGGGAGTGTTTCCGGTTCGCTGGACTGGAGGATTAGTATAAGCTAAGCTCATGACAGAGCAAGTGGACGATGCGCATCCCAGGCAAGTAAATCCGCTACTTATAGAGAGCATACGCTCGGAAATTCAAGCGGTTGGAGGAGCTCTGAGCTTTGATCGCTATATGGAGCTCGCTCTTTATCATCCTGAATTAGGTTATTATACACATCCCCGAACGAGAATCGGTAAAGCTGGTGATTTCATCACTTCAGTAAGCATAGGCCACTGTTTCGGCAAACTGTTAGCCCGTCATCTGGTATCTCCAATTAGCAAACTGGCAGCCGGTTCCGGTGATATTGTGCTTGTTGAGGCTGGGGCAGAGGGAGGCCAATTGGGCCTTGATGTAATGCATGAGCTTGAAGATGTGCTTCCTGCATCCATATACGATCGCCTGTGCTATGTTGCCATTGAGCCCTTTCCATCCAAGAGGGAGCATTTGGCAAAGGTTTTTGGAGATGTAGATGCTGATCGTTTCAGGGTGGTTTCCGGGTGGCAGGAACTTGCAGGGTCAAGGGGGGTATTAATCGCCAATGAAATTCTTGATGCAATGCCTGTGAAGCGTTTGCGATGGAGGAACGGCAGTTGGCTTCAAATATGCGTGGCTAATGGGGAACAGGCAGGGTCGGTTTTCCATGAGGTGGAAATGCCTATTGAAAACCCGGAATTATCCGAAGTCGTCGATACATTGCCGCTGACACTTGAGGATGGCTTTACCATTGAGTTGAACATGGGGCTTAAGGGGTGGCTCCATGATTTGGCACAGGCATTTGAAATGCTGTATTGCTGCCTGATCGATTACGGATTGTGTGAGGGCGAGGTTTTTTCCCCGGCAAGGAAATCAGGAACGTTAAGGGGATACCTGAGGCATCAAGCTCACGATTGCCCTTTCTCAAGGCCTGGCATAACTGATCTGACTGCGCATGTGGATTTTGACCGGGTGATGGCCATCGCCAAAACGACAGGATTTAATATTATTAACTTCACGGACCAGCACCGGTTTCTGGTAAATGCGGCTAAATCATGGTTGCTGGAGATTGAGCAATCAGGGGCTATGGATGATGAGACCAGGAAGTTGCTTCACCAGTTCCAATCGCTATCTCATCCCACAATGATGGGAGGGGTGTTCAAGGTGTTGGAGATGACCAGGGGGATTCCTGACGGGTTCCTGTAATTATTGCTGCTCGATCCGGTAGACGTGAGCTTTTCCTCGTGCGTAAATTGCCTTTCCGGCTACCGCGGGTGAAGCCATGAACCCGTCATCGAGATTATTGGAAGCCAGTAATTGGAATGTTTTTCCAGGCTTGATTACGTAAGCGTGGCCCATTTCGCTGAAGAAGTAAATGTGGCCATCCGCCATGATCGGCGATGCAGAAAAATGTCCGCGTAGCCGGTCACTCCATAACTCTTTGCCTGTAGCAATGTCGATACAGCTGAGGATTCCCTCATCAGTGGTCATGTAGAGTTGTTTGTCTATGACAATGGGAGAGGAGCGTTTCGGGACACGCTTGAAGATATCCCAGGCAATATGGCTTTTGGTAATGTTTCCCCGCGCCTGCGGATCCAGCTTCAGGGATACCAGGTGAGGTTTACCGTAACCGGTGTTGATGAGTGCGTGGCCATCGGCAATGACAGTGCGCGAAGCATTCGAATAGCCTTTATAGGTAATATGCCAGAGTTCCTTGCCGCTCTCCGGGGTATAGGCAAAGCACGCCTTGGCACCGGGGCTGATCATGATGGTTTCGTTGCCCACCTTGGTGAAAGTCGGCGTGGTATATGCCTTGCGGAGATCACCGTCCCCACGGATTTTTCCTCCAGGCTCAATATCATCCCACTTGGTGGAACGGTCGGTTTTCCAGACGGTCTTGCCACTAGCCTTATCGAGAGCCACCAGATATTGCACATCAATTCCATCCATGGTCAGGATAAGGAGGTCATTATAAATTACGGGTGATGAGCCAGGGCCACGAAAATGCCGGCAGGGAAGATCAGTGCGCTTCCAGAGAACCTTGCCGTTAGACGTGTCAATTGCTGCCGTGCCATAGCTGCCAAAATGGATATAGACGCGTCCTTTTTCTATTACTGGGGAAGGTGATCCGTATCCGTTGATCGAGTTACCAAGGGGCTCGACTATCGTGTTGCTGAAGAGTGGAATACTGTGCAGGATTTCGCCTGATTTGGAACTGAGGCAGAGGGCACTCATTTTCTTGCCGTCTTTTGTGGCATTAGTGATCCAGACTTTTTCCTCTGCGATGACCGGCGATGACCAGGCGCGGCCTTCAATGGCGGTTTTCCAGACAATGTTTTCAGTTTCCGACCATTTCATTGGAAGACCGCGGGTGCCTGCTACAATGCCATTGTTGTTTGCGCCCCGGAATTCCGGCCATGTGTCTTTTTCTTGTGCCCCTCCACGATTGATAGAGGCAAGGAGGAGTATGGTGAGGATGGTGTTTTTCAAGGGATGCATGGTATTCAAGTGTTTTAAGATTCCCGCGTTCCCCTGCTCGGAGCAAGCTTTTCCGGTCTGGGATATGGGCTAAAGCGCTTGCGGGAAGGGGTTCGAGTCTCAGGGGGTCGGGTATTTTTATAAATTCATGCCCTAATATCAACTTCCCGGCCTGAATGTGAGTGGTCAATCTTGCTTAACTACTAATTTTTTACTATTCTGAGCCTCATTGGGCCATTTATCACTAATTTGAAAACGAAAATCAATTTACTTCCCTAGACGGTGGTGGCGGTTAAGGAAATGAATCAGGATCAGCGTGCGCTGGTCATTGACGGTAATGCGGCAAACCGCCGGATGATCTGTGAGGTGCTTTCGCTCAAGGGTTACGAGGTTAGTGCGTGCGATTCCATTGCGGAAGCCAAGAAATTCTTCAGGTTACAGGAACTCGTTTTGGCAGGTTCCGCGGACGATAAGGGTGAGATTCAGAGCTTTGTGGATTATGTGCGTGATGAGGCGGGCAGTGATCAGCCCTACATCATCGCCGTGGACAGTGGTAGGAATGGTTCAATTCGTGTCGGCAATGGTGTTAACGACGTATTGCCATCGCCAGTAGAGAGTGAATCCCTTGAGCTGAAGGTCGAGGCTGCAAAAGCCTGGTTGGCTAATCATTCACCTGATACCTCGGAAGATCAGCAACGTGGGAAAGTAGAAGGCAAAATGGCAGATGAGGGTGCGGGTAAAGCTTCCGGTTTGCTGTTTGATCCCGAGACAGCAGAATTGGCCGAGTCCCTGCTCGGTGATTCTAACTTTAAGCAATTCGAAACTGAAGATTCCGGGGATGCCCAGCAGAAAATACAGGAGAAGGCGATCAACGGCAGGGGATTAAAGGGGGAAGATGCAACACGGGTGCGGAGAGGGCGGGGAAGTAAAGGGGGGTCGAATGAATCGGAGTTGGCTGCGCGTCATAATTTGCACCTGATGGTTGAGGCATGCCCGGTGGCAATGGCGATGCTTGATCAAAACATGCGTTACCTGATTGCCAACCTGCCTTGGCGTAAAGCATTTGGAATTGCTGATTCAGGATTTAGCGGGAAAAGTCATTTCGAGTTATTCTCTGAGGTTTCAGAGCGCTGGAGGGCGTTGTGCGAGGATTGTCTCGATGAGGTTGACGAGCAGATCGGTGAGGAACTCGTTGAGTGGGCGGACGGCGCCATGGACTGGGTGCGCTGGACGATGACTCCATGGCTCTTTGAAGGAGGAGCCGTTGGAGGGATTGTTGTTAGTGCACATTCCATTACGGGTGAGAAGCGTTTGCGTCGGGAGCAGCAGTTTGAAGGTGATATTGCGGAGGCGGTCATGGCCAGTTCAACAACGCCAGTCCTCGTGTTGGATGTAAACGGCCAGATTGTGCGCAGTAATCGCGTTGCCAAACGACTGGGGAACTGGGATCCCGTGGTTGACGAAGGCAAATATTACTGGGAGGCGTTCCTCGATCAAGCCCGTCACCGTGAGGCCAAGGAGCAGTTCATGGAATTTTCCCGCAATTTACTTGAAGGTGGTAATTTCCGGTTTCCTGAGTCCTCAGTAGATGAAGTGTGCGGGCATGATGGCAGAAATCGCAGGATTATATGGACGAATTCACCGCGCAGGGGAGCGGATGGTGAAATTACCGGGATTATCCGGGTTGGTTTTGACGTTGATCGCTTCTCGGACCCCGGCAGGGATGAGCAGTTAAAGGCGACGATGCTCGCGGATCTTGCGGTTCCCGCCTGGCGGTGTAACCCGGCGGGGGAAATTGACCTGGTGAATGCCGCCTGGCTGAAGCTACGTGGACGGAGTCTAGAGCAGGAACTGAATGGCGGATGGGTTGAGGGGTTCGCCAAGGGTGATGCTGATGTGCTTTCCGGGCATCTTCGTGCAGCCGTTTCACGAAGCCAAGCGTTCAGCATGGATGCTAATGTATTAGATGTGAATGGAGACACTGTGCGAATGAGGTTCTCGGCGAACCCAAGTGCAGAGGATGCAGAGAGCTGCATTTATGGTGTTGCCGTAAATATTGATGCAGAGAATAAATTGAGCCTGGTGCAGGGTGAGTTGGAACAAGTCCATGAGGGAGTGGATGAACTGGAAGGGAAAGCTGCTCGCTTTGAGGCTGAACTCGCTGCATCCAAAGTGGAGCTAAAGCGGTTCAAGGCTGAGAGCAATGAGTCAAGCGAGCAGAGTAACAGGTTCAGATTGATTCCTGATTCCGCACCTTTTGGAATTGTATTATTGGCCCGGGATGGGGAAACGACCTATTGCAATCCCGCGCATCAGGAAGTGGTGGGATCTGACATCGGGGATTATGATTCCATTGAGGATTGGCTTTCCGCTCATTGCAGGTCTGATGGCAAGGAAGCGGCTAAGGAACTGGTGGAGGAGTGGCGTAATCGTGTTTGGCGTCAGGGGGCCATAGGTATTTTCTCGATTAAAACCGATGATGGTATCATAAGAGAATTGGAATTTCGGCCAAAGTTAATGGAAGACGGCGGATTGTTGCTAAGTATTTTCGATGTTACGGATGCGCTGCGTGGGGAGGAGGCACTGAGAGCCAGCGAGGCGAAGTTTCGTGCCTTGTTCCATGATTCCGGTGTGGGAATGGCATTGGCTGATGAAGTTGGAGATATCATGGATGTTAATGCCTCCCTGCAGTCAATGCTTGGCTTTTCGAAGGCTGAAATACGGGGGAAGAGTATTGATGATTTCATCTATGGATTCGATCGTGAGAATCTTGGAGAATTCATGGATCACTTGGCGGGCAGTGACCATGGAATCGCAGACAGAGTGATTGAGCTTGCAACGAGTGATGGTGAACGGGTCGAAGTTCATCTCCAGGCTTCCCGGGTAAAGGACAAGGCTGGGGCATTGATGTTTACCACCTACTTTATTCACGACATATCCGGGCAATTGCTTGCACAGCGCAAACTTGAGGATTCGCGTGCAGAAAACCGGGCGTTGTTGGATGCCAGTCCGGATATGACTCTTGTATTGGAGGATTCAGGCAGGGTGGTTGACGTTTTTCTTCCGGTCGGGTTTTCCTTGCAGGTCGATAGTAAGTCATGTCTTGGCCATGAAATAGAGGAGGTTTTGCCAGCCCTTGGGATGAGTTCTGTTGAACTCATTGTGGCATTGGGAAATGCCGAGGTGTTTACCCGGAATTTCAGGACTGAGGGTGCAGATGGTGTTCTGCATTACGAACTCAGGGCGACCCGGAGTGGGTCCGGGAATACGGTGATGCTGGTGCGTGACGTAACGCAGATGCACAGGGCGCAGATAAAACTCAAGTGGCAGGCTGTTACTTTCACTCACATTCATGACGCGATTGTTGTCGCTGATTTGAAGGGAAGGGTTATCGACTGGAATCCATCAGCAGAGCGTCTCTTTGGTTACACCAAGGATACTGCTGCCGGTATTGGTCTTCATCAGATTTTCGGATCGTCGGATCCGGTGAGGTTTCGGGATGTATTTACAAACGCGATCCGTAATAAGGGGCGCTGGGAGGCGCGCGCAGAGTTCTTAAGGAATGATGGCAGTAAAGGAGTTTGTGACACGGTGTTCATTCCGCTCCAGGATGAGGATGGTGCCTCCTTGGCGTTGGTGGGTGTCAACAGGGAGATTGTTCTCTCTGAAGAGGAGCAATCGGCAGGCGATCAAAATGCCCTGAGGGTTCGAGCGGAGATGCAGAGTCGACTGGATGCTACACTTAAGACAATTTCCACCTTGCTGAGCCTCCAGGAAAAACATACAGGAGGGGCTGCATTACAGGCAAGCAGATCACGTGTCGGGACGCTGGCATTGTTGCATTCCCTTGTCGACTCCAGTGGGGATTACTCACGTCTGAATTTCGGAGAATTTGCAAATGCGCTTATTAACGAGCTGCTTGAACATGTAGCACCTGAGGAGACTGAAATTGAGGTGCATTTGCATGCCAAGGGAATATTCCTTCCTGTCGCTTTGGCGATGCCTGTTGCGCTTATCGCCAATGAGTTGATCTCAAATGCTTTCATTCATGGTTGCATGGGGCGTGATCAGGTTACAGTCGGGTTCAGCATCCAGGCCGATGAATCAGTAGGTAGAGGGGAACTTATCGTAAAAAATGACGGTGTGGCTTTGCCTCCTGATTTTTCAATCGAATCTTCAGGTGGGCTGGGCTTACAGATTGTAAGGGAGTTGGCAGGGCGTATTGATGGGCGTCTGGAAGTTGGAAGTGGATCAGATCCGCAATTTCGGGTTGGATTTAAGCTCCCTGATGGCGGATAAATTTCTTGCTGAAGATTAATGAATCCAGTTCGTATTCTTGTCGTCGAAGATGAAGGGGCAGTGGGAAGGGATATCCAGAATACCCTGATCCGTTGCGGTTACAGCGTTGCGGATATCGCCCGTACCGGTTCAGAGGCACTGGAAATTGTCCGGCGGGTTGATCCTGACCTGGTGATTATGGATATTCGCCTCTCCGGGGCGATGGATGGGATTGAGGCAGCCCAGCGGATTCGATCATCCTATGGCAAGCCTATCATTTACCTGACTGCTCTTGCCGATGAGGAGACGATTGCACGTGCCAGCCGGACGGAGCCGGAAGGCTACCTCATAAAGCCCTTCAATGAACGTGAACTCCAATCCACCGTGGAAATTGCTATTTCGAGGTCACGGAGTCGGGAAGAACTGGAAGATCGTGAAGAGCAGTTCATGAGCACTTTGCGCAGCATGGCTGATGGAGTCATTGCCACAGATATTGTGGGTAATGTCACATTCATGAATCCCGTTGCAGAGTCCATTACCGGGTGGGCTCTGGTTGATGCAAGGAACAGGGTTTTGCAGGAAGTGTTTTCTATCAGCGATGGTTCAGGTAGAAAGGCCCCGAATTTTTCTCCACGTGCCCGTTCTTCTGACAAGCAACAGGGCAGGCGCGTTATGCTGACAACCAAGGGAGGAGGGCGTGTCCAGGTCGAGGATAATTCAGCGCCTCTGAAGGATTCGCATGGCAGTCTGGTTGGTTTGGTGGTGGTTTTCCGGCTCTGTGAGGGTGCTGGAAGTGGTATTAATGAAACTAATGAGGCGGAGTCCTTAAAGGGAATTGTCGAAGGCATTGCGGATCCTATTGTGGCTTTTGACCGCCATTGGAACATCACCTTTGCTAATCATCGAGCTGTTGAGCAGTTTGGACGCTCGCAGGAAGGATTGATTGGCAGCGATTTCTGGGAGTTGCTCCCCGAAGGGGTGCGTGATGAGAATTTCCACGATGCATCAAGGGCCTTGGCGAGGAAGGAGCGTTGTGGGTTTGAGTTTTATTACGACAGGAAAAGGCGCTGGTTTGAGGCCAGCATCTATCCATTTGGTGAGGGGTTGCTTGTCCTGATGAGAGATGTGACCGATCGCATAGAGCAGCAGGAAACAGCCAGCAGGATTGAGAAACTTGAATGCCTGGGATTGCTCGCCCGTGGCTTCGCTCATGATTTTAATAATATCCTCACTGTAATGCTCGGTAACCTGTCGCTTGCAGAGATGAAGCTCCCCGAGGGGATTGCCGGCCGTCGAGAACTTGAACAGGCGCGTGCTGCCACATTGAGAGCTCAGAACAGGGTTTATCAATTATTGACGTTCGCAAAAGGTGGTGCGCCGATTCGTCAGCGACTTGACCTTAAGTTGCTTGTGAATGAGTTGCAGGAGGACCTGGAGCGCAACCCACGGATTAATTACGAGTTTGAGGTTGCAGATGATCTGCGGAGAATTGATGCGGATTCGGGACAGTTGCGCAGGGTAATAGAGAACCTACTGCGCAATGCAGAGGAGGCGATGCCGGAGGGAGGGCGCTTGCAATTACGGCTTGAAAATGCACCTTCGGGAAGCCGGGTGCGTGAAAATCTTCCCTCGTCAATGGAATTAGAAGATGGTGCCGATTATATTGTTCTGGAAGTTAAGGACAACGGGCATGGAATCGATGAGGACGTGGTGGACAAGATATTCGAGCCTTATTTCAGCACGCGGGGTGATGCCAATGCAACAGGGATCGGACTAACGGTTTGTGATTCTATTGTTAGTGCTCATAATGGCGGCATTGCCTGTCAGTCAATCAAAGATAAGGGGACGAGGGTTCTGGTTGCTTTTCCTGCCCCGGAAGAGTTTGATCAGGGAGCTTTAAGCCGTGGAAACAAACAGCAGTTTTCCGGGCATGATGAATCTTCCCGCCCTAGGATTATTGTCCTTGAGGATGAACCGTTAATCCGGCAGTTGCTGGTTGCTAACCTGGAGCAGGAAGGGTTTGAAGTGGTCGAAACAGAGGATGGTGAGGATACCGCATCACGTTACATTGAGTCTTATCGCCAGGGGAAACCATTTGATCTCGTTATTGCAGATCTCTCAATTCCCAATGGGGTTGGAGGAGCTAAGGCGATTGAGGATATTATGCGGATTGACCCGGGAGTTAAGGCCATTGTCTCCAGCGGTTATTCGGATGATCCAGTCATGGCAAACCCCGGAAATTTCGGATTCAGCGGGGTTCTTCCCAAGCCTTATCAGCCCAAGCAATTGCTTAGCTTGGTTCATAGAGTGCTTGGCGCATAGCCAAATGAGCAATAGCTTATGGTTGTCATGATGGGTGTGATTGGCTAAGTGTAATAAGTGCACAGGTTCCTTTGTCCGAATTGTCGTCAGCATATGCTCATTAGTGCCGAGCATTTTGGCAGAGTGGTGCCCTGTCCTGCCTGCAATGAACGTATTCAAATGCCTGATGCGGGAGAAATCAGCAGGACCTATGCGGCGGCATCGAGTCAGAGCAATGGAAGTCAATCCGTTAGCTCGCAGACGAATAGTGATTTTGCGAATGTTCACCCATGGTTGAGCCTTAGTATCGGAGTGGGATTTGCCCTCTTGTTTTACCTGGCGATGTTATTGATAAAGGGTTCCTACCTCTCGGACCTGTTCCTTGCCCGTGGATGGATTCCCTATGTGGTGGTGGTCTTCTTCGGATGGTCTATCGGTATATTGACCCTCAAGTTTTTGCAGTTGCGAACTCAGCGGGTTGCCTTGCTGATTGAGGTTCTTCCTGTGCAGATTAGCCACGAGATCAACAGTTCCAATATTAATCAGTTTATAGAGCACATTTCGCGTATTCCAGAAAACCTGAGCCGCACTTACATGGTGACAAGGATGCGTCGCGGGCTGGAGCATTTTGCCATAAGGAGGAGTAACCCGGATGTCGCGCGCATGATGCAGTCACAAAGTGACATCGATGTTTCGGCAATCGGGGGCAGTTATTCACTGGTTAAATCGTTTTTGTGGGCCATTCCCATTCTTGGTTTCATTGGCACGGTTATTGGTATTTCCGCGGCGATATCTGGTTTTTCCGGTCAAACCGAAGCAGCACAGGATATGGCAGTGCTAATGGCCTCGATTAATAATGTTACCGGGGGGCTGGGCGTGGCATTTGATACCACTCTCGTTGCGTTAGTGATCAGCATTCTTCTGGCTTTTCCCGTGTCAGCCATGCAGAAAGCAGAGGAGGATCTGCTCAACTCCATTGATGAATACTGCAATGAGAATTTACTCAAGCGACTGGATGATGCTGGTGGAATGGCGGAGGTGGCCAGTAATACCGAGGGGATATTATTGGCGCTGAAGTCCGCAGTGGCTTCAGGGCAGGAGGAGATTCTTCAGGAGTTCAGGGAGGCAGGGGAGAGGATGGCTGAGCTTCAGGGAGAGCAGCATAAGTTGCTGCAGAAAACCTCGGAAAGTGTTGATTCCAAGATGGCTTCACTGGTTACCAAGACGGGCAATGAAGCGGCACGGGCCTTTGATGAAACTGCGCATGCGGTCAGAGAGAATCTCGGCAAGCTTGGCGAAGGGATCGCGGAATTAAACAAGGTGCTCAAGCAACTGGATGGCAAACAGGTTGTGATAGAGAAAAAGAAATCCAAATGGTTCGGCAGAGGCTGAACGGGACAGATGGCTCGTATCGAGAAAGCACCGGCGGCCAATGTCGTCTCCCTTTTCCCCTTCTTGAGTATTCTCGCCTGCGTCATAGGCGCTCTTACCCTGATCATCAGTTCCCTCAGTCTTTCACAGGTGAGTGAGGGCAGGCAGGATAAGGATATTGCCCGCGCTGAGGATTATGTGACGCTGCAAAAGTCCCTGGTTGCCAAGCAGGAGAATCTTCGGGATTTGGAAAGGCAATCAAAGCTCAAAAATGAACACCTGCTGGAGCTAAGGCAATTGGAAGCTGAGGAAAAAAAGCTGGTTGCTGAGCTTAAGGGGCTGGAGAAATCACAAGATAAGCGTCTTGCCTTGGATGAGGAGTCTGATGCGCTGCAGTTGGAACTGGATAATGTCGTTGCTGGTCGGAAGAAGGTGGAAGAACAGGTTGCTGATTCCCTGAAGCAACTGGCATTACTCAAGAAGGATTCTGCTTCGGATGCCCGGGTGCAAATCCTTCCGTCTCGGGGAACATCGAGGATAGCACCTGCATTTGTTGAGATTGCCAAAGCCGGCATGGTGCTACACACCAGGTCTAGGAGTATTGAGGTCGAGCGTGGGAAGATGGGGACTGACGTAAACCTCAGGAAACTGGTGGATGCCACACAACGTGCTGCACGGGGGACCATTGTCCTGTTGTTGCGCCCTGATGGGTATCCTACCTATTCCACTTTTCGCTCCGTGGCACGCAAGGAAGGTTGGGCGTATGCCAAGTTGCCCCTGCTCTCTGAGGGGCCGGTAGACCTTAAACTCTTCAATATTCAGCGCTGAGGAGCAATGAGACACCGGGGTCGTAACAGGAGCACAACGAGCAATCTTGACTCACTTCTTGATACCATGACCAATGTTGTGGGGATCCTCGTGATAGTCTTGATTATGACGCAGGTTAATGTTGCGGATGCGATTCGCCGTTTGCGGTCGTCATTGCCGGATGTCAGCGAAGAGCAGATGGGAAAACTCGTCGAGGAGGTTCGAAATGTGGATGCAGAACTGGTTCTTTTAAAGTCGCCGGATGCGCTGGATGCTTCTCGAATAGAGGAGGTAAAGGAAGAGGTGGGGCTGTTGAGGGTGGAACTGGAGAGGGAAAAGCAGGAGATTAGTCCCGAGAATGAGATTATTGAGCTAATTTCCGCACGGGAAAAATCCATCAAGGAGGAAACCCTGGCCATGGATGCTCTGGAGAAAAAGCTCTCCGGGTTGCGCGTTGAGTTGGAAACAGTGAAAGATCTGGCCAGCAAGCCTCCCGTTCGCGTTCGTCTGCCGGATCCCCGTCCTGCTCGCGATGATGCCTCAGAAGTCTTGATGGTATGTATGGGAGACCGTGTCTATGTCATAGATATTCCAGCTTTCCAGTTGATAGCAAGGAGGCAACTGGAGGGTGCCGGGCGCAAGGTTGTCCACACGATTGAAGGCACGGGAGATAAGCGAAGGACGATATACAAACGTAAGGCGTCAGAGAAGTTCATCGTGGATAACAATGCCGGTAATGGGATGGCTTTCTTGAACCTACGCACATATCCGGACAGGCCGAATGCCACATTAATTATTATGCCGCGCCCGGATGGCGGTGAGAGCATCGCGGAAGTCAGAAAATCCGATCGTGGAGTTATTCGTACGATGATGCAGCAGGCATTTCGTGAACGTGACTATGTGTATTTTTACGTTACACCTGATGCTTTTTCCACTTATCTTGAGGCAAGGCGTATTGCCGAGGTTGAGCATAATTTACCGGTTGGCTGGGAGTTTATTGGTCAGGACATCAAGCTCTACAAGGGGGCGGCGGGTTTGCGTTTTGAGTACACGCCGCCACCTCCGGCACCACCGCCAACGGGGAAACCGAAACCGAAACCGAAACCGAAACCGAAACCGGAGAAACCCAATGTTCTTGACTGATACGACCGGTTTCCATTGATTAACAATAAATGATATCATCCAATAAACTCTTGATTTGCCTTGTTACATTATCGCTGGCCGGTGTCAGTCATGGTGATGCTGAAACCATGAAGCTCTGGCCTGATGGTGAGGGGGGTGTTGGAGCCGGGGGCGTAACTCTTACCCTTCATCGTCCAGACAAGGGTAAGGAGAATGGGGCCGCTGTGGTTATCTGTCCCGGTGGAGGTTACGGGATGTGCGTAATGAGCTATGAGGGCAATGATGTTGGGCGTTGGTTTGCCGGCAAGGGGGTTACTGCCTTTGTTCTGCGTTACAGGGTTGCTCCCCATAAACACCCGTTGCCCGGAGATGATGTGCGCAAGGCGATTACCCGGATAAGGAAAGAGGCTGATGGATTCAATGTTGATCCAAAACGGATTGGAGTGATGGGATTCTCTGCAGGAGGGCATCTTGCAGCGACTGCAGGCACTCAGTTTGGCGTTGATGATGCACGTCCGGATTTCATGATTTTGGCCTATCCAGTAATTTCCATGCAAGAGGGGGTAACTCATATGGGTTCGCGCAGGAACCTCCTTGGTGTTTCGCCACCGCCTGAACTCATCAAGAAGATGTCACTGGAGAATCAGGTGACCCGCCGAACGCCCCCGGCATTTATTTTCCAGACTGATCAGGACCGTGCAGTTCCCGCCGAGAATGCTTTGCGATTTGTCTCGGCCTTGCGCAAGGGCGGGGTGTCTTGTGAGTTTCACCTTTTCCGTGAGGGTCGGCATGGCGTTGGGCTTGGGCGGCATGAGGGCTCCAGTAAGTGGCCGGGGTTACTTGAGGATTGGCTGCGACGCTCGGGATTTTTCAATACAAGGAAGTAGTGTCGTGACCCGGTATGCTCGCCCTTGGTGATCCTGTGGTTTCCGCTTGATTGAATGATTTGCTTAAAAGGCTTATTCCATGCTAAGTAACGCATTCACAGATTTGCCATGCAGTTGATAAAGAGAGCGTTTATTGCCTTGGGCATTATTGCCATTGCCTCCTGCAGTCATCATGACCGCCGATCCAATGGAGCTGGGGGATTGAGGGGAAACAGTGATTTGCCGGGGCAACCTCAGGACGGGTCACTGATTGTCACTCCCGAGGGAACCAGGGAAATTAAGGTTGAGGAACCTGTCGAAGACCCTCTTCCCTGAAGTTGATCAGGAGCGGAGTCATCACATTTGTTGGCATGTTCCCTATGACTTTGGCATTTGGTGAACGGAGTTGTGAATTTCACCCTTTATCTCTTTGCCGGAGGCATCTCGCAGATTGTATTTAATGGACATTCCCCAGGTCGGTTTCAATTCCGGTATATGCAGGCGTGTTGTGCTGCCATCAGCGGACAGGGTGATCTTGCTGATTTCCAGCTTGCGCTGATTGTAGTGCCTTGAACCATAATTCCTCGTGCGCCGTAGGTCCCATGCCTCGATTTGGTAGGAACGTGTGCTGCTGGCTGTTGCTGCATCGAGTTTCGTGGTAAATCCCAGTTGGATGCCATCACTGGTTGCCTGCAGTTTAACAGGCAGGTTTGGGTTTGTGCCGGTGTGGCGGATACGATAAAATCCACCATCTCCCCGTTTACTGCCCGCCCAGGCGAACATGCCGGTCGCGTAAAGTTGTCCATTCCCCGGATGGAAACGTCCGCGCATGATACCGGTCGGGAAATCAAGCCCCAGGGAAATCATGCCGCCCTGAGCCTGGTTGCCGATCTTCTCGTGCGGCACAAGGAAGATTCTCCCCGTTCCATAACTCAAGTTCAGCAGTTGCCCGTTGAGTGCTCCCCACTTTGCTTCCTTGGGCACCCACATCAGTTCACCAGGACTGCGATCGAAGGCGTTGGTGATCCAGCAAAGTGGCTGATCCATTGCTTCATCACTGTTATCCGTGACATCATGGTAGCCAAACATATTGCCGTAGAATCCTCCCTTCTTGACATAATTAATGCGATTTTTCGGGTTCCAGTGTCCCTCCTGATCAGTCACGATAAATGTTCCATCAGGATTAAGGCAGACGCCATTTGCTGCGCGGAAGCCATTGGCAATGATCTCGGTGTTCTTGCCGTCCGCACTGACCTTGAGCAGGGTTCCATGGTGTGGGACAAGAGCGGTTTTGGCATGTCTGGCAGACTTGGCATAGTAGAAGTTACCCTTCTCGTCAGTTTGCAACCCCATGGCAAACTCGTGGAAGTGTTCTGTTACCTGGTGGTCATTGTTGAAGCTTTCCACGTAATCGATTTCATTATCTCCGTTCAGGTCATGAAGTCTGCTGATCTGATCCCGGCAGGTGACATGGATCACATTGTCTACGATTCGCACTCCTAGCGGCTGGAAGAGCCCGGTAGCGATACGTTGCCAGTTATGCTTGCCGAATTCCCCGCCGATTCCATCAACAATGAACACATCGCCAAGCCAAGTGGCGACGGCGGCACGCTTTCCGTCAGCAAAGAAGTCGAATCCGCCAACCCGCATCCAGGAGTTCCAGGGATTTTCCAGTGGCAGTGTTACTTCATCAACTTCAAAGGATTTCTGCTCACCCCCGTTCTTGCCGGTGGTTGTCACGATTTCGGGCCAGCGTTTTGGTCCTCCGGAGGTAAGTTGGGAAAGTCCAATCGGTGGGCCGCTGTTGGCGAGGTGGGAATCGAGTGTTTCCTGGTTAGTCGCGGCGATGAGCACCTTTGTTCTTACCGGTGTTGTGGAGGGGGAGATTTCAAGGATGGAAAATTGCTCCCCTCTGACCAGTTGCATTTTATGATCTCCCTTGATGGCTACCGCTTTATCACCGGGGGCAATGCGCAAGCGCAGGATTTTTGAGGCTTTCGGGATTTCAAGGGTGCGCGTAAAGACCGTTGTTTCCCCCATGATTTCATAACCTGGAAGCTCTCTTATTTCCGTTTCACCAATGGTATACTTGATCACTGCCCGGTTGCCGTGCAGGTAGAGGCCCTTGTAGTGTGTCCATTCACGAGGCAAGGGGCCATAGGGCTTGCCATCACGTCCCAGAAACCTGGGATCCTTGAAACTGCCATCCGAGGGCCTTCCGACACCCGGACCGACCGGGTTTTCAAAGGCCTTCTTGCCGACAAGGGAGGCATGGCTTCCGTGGGATTGGTCGAAGGCAATGCCTCTCCAGTCAATGTAGCCGTTTCCTTCCCAGGCTGCCGCCACGCGCATTGTGTCGTGGTCGTAGAGTATCCACTTGTTACCCCGGGCTATACCTCCCGGGCCTTCATCGAGTCGTATGGCAATCCCCTTATAGGCGATATTGCCTCCGGCAACCTGTATCGTCCAGAATTGCGCGGGACCGTAATCCATTTTTTTCCACTTGGGGTCACCCGATCCGAAGAGCTTGGGGGCTTGGGGGCCAAGGCCCAGTCCGCGTGGCAATGACTTGATATAGGCCTGGTCGGCCTCAACGTATTGTGAGGGATTATGGTTCTTGATGAAGGTTTCCCGGATGTAGTGTATCACGTCCCATTTCTGTTGTGGCGTCATCCAAGGTTGAGCCACCATCAGGTTGAAGCCTTTTGTGAGGGTTCGATACATTGCAAGCGGGTCTTTACCATTTTTGAACTGCCCACTGTGAAAACGCAGTGCTGTGGGCAGGGTTCCTTCCAGCTTGTCAGTTCCGTGGCATGTGATGCACAGGCCGTTATAAATCCTGGCACCGCGGTCAAGGCTGTTATGGTCCCAGGAATTTACAATGCGTGAGTGATCTGCATCTCCAAGTTTACTGATTGTGACATTGGAGAGGTTGACCAGGGCCTTGTCCCCGCGGATGAACACGGGGCGAGCAAGGAAACCGTTCTTTAGTATGGGGTCATCCCCTGAATCAGGGTTGAGCTTGGCAGGAGGGGTCCAGTTAAAGTCCGGAGTGTTGGTCTCGGCAACTTTTCCTGAGACGCCGAGTTTGGTTTCCTTGTCATCAAGGGCACGTTTCCAGAAACGCACGTTGCTGATTTCACCTTCGAAATCACCTCCAAAATCAGCAGTGCAGGCGCCAATCTGGAAGAGTGCTCCTGCTGGGTCGGGTCGTTTGAATCCGGGCTTACTTGCAATCTGTTTGCCATCAAGGAAAAGCTTGGCCGTGCCTCCCTGACTGACGAGTGCTGCTTCATGCCATTTGCCGTCATTGACCTTTCCTCCTCCGTCAAATTCCCCATGCCAGCCTACGTCATAGGTTAAGCGACCTTTGCGGATGAATAGAACTTTTCCATTTTCGAGCCATTTCTTCCCGGGGATGGCCTTCGAGATCAAGCTGCCATCTCCCTGGGTGCGGAAGCGCGCATAGATCGTGAAATCCTTACCAAGGTCGAAGGGATCGCTAGCTTGTTTGGGGCTTGATATAAATAAGTCTCCCCTGCGTCCCTTCTTGTCTGAGGTGGGCTGAGAAGCATTGCCATACGTGGCAATGTTTCCGAATGGCTTGCCGTTGATCCAGACTCCGATTTCTCCCAATTCCCCTTCCTTCTGTCGTGCTCCCACCTCGAGGATTCCCTTTTCATTGGCCTTAAACGGCAGGCTGAGGGGGGTGTCACCGGTGGCATAAATGAGTAATTCTCCGTTACCAACGGCATGGTAATTGGCCTTCAGGTGAAAATTGGCGAGCGGTTCACTACTTCTCCACAGTTCCTCGGCCTGGAGGGTGGAAGCAACAAGGGCTGAGCAACTGAGAATGATGGTCAGAGGGTTCATGGTTCGCAGGTTAACATTTGAAGGGCGCAAGGTAGAGAGAAAAAAACAGCTTCAGGGCAAGTGGCGAGCAAGCCCGTCAGATGCCGTGAGGGCACGGATGGATAACTGGCGGTTTGCAGGAGGAAAATCCGCCTGCCACAGGGGCTGAATCGTGCTGATCGGCCTATTTTCCGGGAATCTCGTTTAGCGTATAGTAGCCGACAGCATGAAGCAGCGACTTGTCGTCTGCACTTTTTATTCCCGGAAGATTTAATTCATGGATGTTCCCTTTGACCAGTCCGTCAACTTTCAGGTAAACCGATTTCCGGTCACTGGAAACTGTCGCGGCAGTGATGGAAGGGGTGCTCTTGTCAACCACCGGGCTGCCATATCCACTCTGGTATATGTAGGTATAGGCACTCATTTGGTAGCTGGCAATATCCGCTGCGAGTGCTGGGTTGACGGGCTGGGTGAAGATTACCTCAAAGCCGTCCGGCTTGGCTTTCATCTCGAGGACTTCAAAGGGGACAGTGCCGTTGAAATGACATCTCTCCAGGGCAAAACGCTTTCCTCCTCTGGCGCCCCAGCCGCGATCAGTCCCCCCAACAAACATGCTGCCGTCGGGACCAAGTCGGACCGCAACGTTGCCGGACCCGAATTTTCCCCGGAAGGGGAATGCTGCCCCTTGATAGACACCGTTGACTTTTTCCAGAGCAACACGCAGCACTGTGGACATGGTTTGCTCACCAACAAATAACTGATTGGTGAAGGGACCGAATTTCCCTGTCGTGTCACATGCGATACCGGTTGGGGAGTTGCTTAACTTGCCGTGCGGGAACATTGCTGCAGGGGGGATCAGCTGGGGGATCTTTTCCCGCTCGGTGGCTATGCGGCTTCCGCTTTTGGGGTCGGCAGGTTGATCTCCGATCGCGTTGGTCAGGCTGTAATACTTGTTTCCCGAGGGGTTTCCGACAAATCCTCCCACGGGCAGCGGCTTAATCGAGCTGGTCCCATTCCATAAGCCCTGGTTGTCGCAGTAGAACATATCCCCCAGATGATTTTGGCCGATGCCCCCGGGAGATCGAATGCCACTGGTGGTGGGGAGCATTTTTCCGTCAGGAGTGACCCTTACGCACCATCCCCGGAAATCGGAACTTGCGCCCCCTGAGCCGGTAAGGCAGAGGACTACCCAGATATTCCCCGCCTTGTCATGTCGGGAACCAAAGGCATACTCATGGTAGTCGCCGTTAATTCCCCAGGCTGAGGAGACGCTCTCGAAGACATCGGCGCGCCAGTCACCATCCTCGTCCTTCATGCGCGTGACCTCAGGGCGTTGAGTGGCATAGAGCCAACCGTCTTTCCAGGCGATTCCCAGAACCTCATGCAGACCGATTGCCCAGGGCGTCCACTTGTCATCATCAGGATCATCGGTGTAGGCGCCCTCAACAATGTAGATATCACCACGACGGGAACTGACGGCGATACGGTTACCTGGAAGTATTTCGATACCACCGACTTCAAGGACAATGTCTCCGGGGATCGGAATATCGACAATGGGGTAATGTTCGGCTTCCTGTGCAGGGTTCTGGGCGAGAAGCAATGGCATGCTGCAGGCCGTGAAAACCAGGGTTGAAATAAAGGATTTCATAATGCGTTATTTTTTTGCAGGTGCAGGAAGGGTGTTATTGCCAACTGATGGTTTGCTCTATGGTTGCTGCGTTATTACTGAATTCCACAGGGACAAGCAGTTCTTTGCTGCCGCCGACTTCACGTATCACGGGTTTTCCTGAAGACTTGAGGCTTAGCAGTAATGAGTCACCAATAGCAAAGGTTCCATTTTCACCTGGGTCAATGGCATCGGCAACGGCAGCCCGGAAATAGAGGTTTTTGACCGGTTTCCCGGTAATTTTTATCGTGCGCACAAATGACGCATCGGCTGATTCTGAACTGCCATTGGGAACCGGAGAGTCCTCGATTGCAAGTTCTCCGAAGGTATATCGGAAAGTCGGGATACGCGCGTCACCACTGAGGCTGTAACCTTTGAAGAAATAGCCTCCGGACACTGGTGGTAATTGTTGATTGTCCTTGCGCAGGAAGGTTTGCGGCCACGCTTCATCGGTTTTCTCAAGGACGCCAAAGGGGACCCCGTCAGCGTTCTTGATCAGAGATTGTCCAGCTGGCGGCTGATATCCCTGGCCTCGGCCGTTCCAGTGCCGTTTTGCATCAATGAAATCCTCCAGCCATACCATGGCAATACGCATATTGTTTGCATCGTAGGCAAGATTCAACCCTCCGGGATAACCAACACCGATTGCCCTCGATCCGGCACCTTGGATAAAGTTTCTGTAGATGCGGGCCTCGTCCTCGGCAACCAGCAACTGGCCACTTGGTGAACTGCCGCCTGAGGGTCTGCCTGCTTTTGAGAGTGCCAGCTCTTTCTTGGATCCAGGAGGCTTCCATCCGACGTAGAGTTCCTCCCCGCCAGAGCCTTCAAAATACTGCAACTCGATGTCGTGGGTTCCGGCCTCCAGTTTCACTTTGCCTGACTTGGCGCTCATGCCGTGGATGCCGTCATGATTGACGACGACCTTGCGATTGATAAACAGGCGGGAACCATCGTCAGAGGCAATGGTGAAGGTGTGTATTCCCGCTTTGGCAACTTCGATCTTAGCGTTGAATACCAAGCCAAAGGAATCCCTTTCATTGGTGCAGGCAAGGTCAAATTTTCCACTTGGCACATGGTCGGTCCCTGCAGCTTTGAGTGTATTCCAGTCAGGAAGTTGTTTCCAAGAACCTTTAAACAGCGTGAAGGTAAGTTCGCTCAACGGGTTGATTTCCCGGGTAACCATCATGGTGCCGCGCATCACTTGTGCGTGTCCTGGAAGGGTGCAGACATAAGGGTATTTCCCGGTTTTTTTTGGTGCCGTGAAATACAGAGTGGCCGTTGAGTGAGGGTCGGCCATTTTGCTGGCAAAGAGCAGGTCGGGATGCTTGGGAATCCAACTTTTGGCAAATCCATCAGCACCAAGTTTCCATGCTTCCTGGGCGACTTTCATGTCGTTTCCTTTACCCGGCTTGGTGATTACCAGGTTATGGTGCATGTCATCGGCGTTGCGCAATATCAGCTTGATCTTTTTGCCCGGGTAAACGGAGAAGGTGGGCTTATTGTATTTCATTTCCCCTTTCAGGGTGGTGATCTCTATGACCCGGTCAGCTTGCCCAAAATCCTTTGGCTGCGCATTTTTCTTCAGCCACCCTGCGACGTAGTCTCGATCATCCTGATTGAGCTTACTCAATTTCACTTCACCGGTAGTGCCATTTGGCAGTCGTAAGGTGACAGAATCAGCATTGGCACTGATGAGTCCGGCTTTTACCTTGCGCCCGTCAGAGTGGGACCAGGTTCTTGCGCCCGGGTTTTTTGCAGCTTCCTGAGCGAAGCTGAGGGTGATTGCGGACTGAATTAACAGGAAAGAAAGGAGATGTGAGATGCGCATTGGAATTATATATCGTCTATCTGCATACAAAATAGTGTGCCGATCTTTCCGGTTTTGGGTGGTTTCTCAGCCTGCACCTTTATTAAATCATTTAAATATATCGATGCGCTTGTTTTAGGAAGCCTGAAATGGAAGCAATTAGTAGTAAATAGAACGTTGAATTGAGTCAGAGAAAGGAAACATGATAAAGAATATTGATGAAATGAGGCCCTTTATCCCTTTATCTACAGGGAATTTCTCCATTAAAGGGCAGCAATATGTTGGAGCCTTTGAATTAGCTCTTGGTTTCTTCATTGGGATTATTTGAGGTATGGGTGGCAAATCATCAATGATGCTTGATTTTGGGTGTTAGCTTTGTCTATTGCAGATGCTTGACGGGAGCTGGATTAGCCGTATCCTACCCGCCCCATGAAATCCGCTTCTAAGCTGGTAGATCAAGGGACAAATAGTTTTTCCTGCAAACATGAAACGCACTTATCAACCCTCCAAGCGAAGCCGCAAGCGTCAGCATGGCTTTCGGGCTCGAATGAAAACAAAGAATGGGCGTGCGACGATCAAGAGACGCAGGCAGAAGGGGCGTAAGCGATTGATCCCCAAGGGAGCAGAGCTTCATTACAAGCGTCACAGGCAGAGTTAACATCGATTGGGGTGGGCTTTTGCATTTTCATTCAGTGAGCGGAGATTACTTGTCATGCGCCTCTCGCGCGTCATGCGAATGAAGTCACGGGCGGAATTTTCCCGCGTTCGTGAGGAAGGGGTAAGCTTCGGAGGTCGTTATTTGGTTTTGGGCTATCTTCCTGAATCGGATTTGCCGGTAAGTTTCAAGTTTGGCATTATTTTGACCCGTAAAGTGGGTAATGCGGTTGTCAGAAACAGGATCAGACGCCGTGTTAGGGCTATTATTGGGGAATTGGGTGAATTGATGTGTGAATCCGGTTATATGGTGATGATCGCCCGGAGGCAGGCTTCGCTGGCGAGCTTTGAAGAATTGCGTAAGGATCTTAAAAAGCTCGCCCGGAAGGCCGGAATCCTCTCTGATATGAATTCTCAATGAAATTGCTCATTCGCTTATTAATCAGGTTTTATCAGCTTGCCATTTCCCCTTTCATTCACTGGGTTGGCGGGGCAGGGGCTGGTTGTCGCTATACTCCGAGTTGCTCAGAGTATTTTCTTGAAGCGGTTGAGAAGCATGGTGTCATTTCCGGTTCAGCAATGGGTCTGAAGAGAATTTTCCGATGTGCTCCATGGGGAGGACATGGGCATGATCCCGTGCCGGTTGCGGGAAAGGAACTTGTAGGCGTAGATCTTCAAAAGGCATCCCAAGATGGATAGAACAGCATGGATTGTCGTTATTTTCTGTGGCTTCGGGCTTTTCTGGTGGTTCGGGCAACAGGCGAAATACGTTGAGGAGGCAGACAATGCCCGGAGGCAACGGGCGGCAGAGGCTGTTATACCGGCGACTCAGGAAGAAGAGGAGGTTCCCGGCAAGGATGCCACCGAGCAGCCCCCTAGGGAAACCATTGAGGAGAGCACCCTGTCCAATGACCAGGCTGACTGGGTGTTCACGACCGGAGGTGGTGGCATTGCTCGGGTTCGCCTAAAGGATCACAATCTGAAATACCGGGCCGGGGACAGTGAGTTGGCTGAAGATGAAGAGCCCAAGGTGACATTGAATATCCACTCAACCCATCCGATTGGCGAATTAACAACGGGGGTAGGGAAGTTTAAAGACCTTGTTTATGGCATTGTTTCAACTGAGGACAGGCAAATTGTGTTACAGGCTCAGGATGGTGAGTTGCAGATCACCAAGACCTTTAAGTTGGCCAACTCTGGAGATGTTGCGTCCACTGAGACAGGAGCCGAGGCGCAGACGCATTTGGTGCAACTGGAGTTAAGGATGAAGCACACGGGTAATTCTAGACCTTACGAAATATCCGATTATTACCTTTATACGGGGTCAGCAGCGCCCCTCTTTCCCAAGGAGTGGGAGGCTCAGACAGGGTTCAGTTATTTTTTCGAAGGAGATGATGAGTTCCAGGATGTGAACCATTTCGAGGATGAGGATCTTGCCTATACAGAGGCCTGTGAGGAATTTATCTGGGGCAGTGTGGAGAACCAGTTTTACGCCATCAATATTTGTGCTGAGAAGGAGTATAACGGTGGTATCTGGGCGACGCGCAGACCGGTAAAACTTACCGGTTACGAGGAGGCGTCCGGTCAATACTATGCGGTGGAAGGGGCGATCAGGCTCCCCGCCTATTCCCTTAACCCTGGGCAAGAGCAGGTATTCAAATATGACATTTACACGGGGCCCAAGCATTACAAGTTGCTGAAGTCATTGGATCGTGAACGGGTTGAGATGACAGGCTTTGGGCGTATGCCTATATTTGGGTGGATGGCCAAGCCCTTCAGTAAGCCCTTGAGCTCGCTGATGGATTACCTCTACGGGTTATTTGGAAATTACGGTTGGGCAATTATCTGCATCACTCTCATTATCCGCTTTGCGATCTGGCCGTTGCACATCAAGTCGCAGCGCACCATGAAGAGGATGTCGCTGCTTCAGCCGAAAATGAAAGAGCTGAAGGAGAAATATCAGGACAATCCGCAGAAGATGAACCAGGAGACCATGGCGCTTTATCGCGACTATGGAGTGAACCCCCTGGGAGGCTGCTTGCCGATTCTCCTACAGATGCCTATCTTTCTGGGCTTCTTTGCCATGTTGCGCTCGGCAGTTGAGTTGCGTCATCAGCCCTGGTTGGGGTGGGTGGAAGACTTATCGATGCCGGACACGGTTGTTCATATTGCAGGGTTTCCATTGAATATCCTGCCGATCCTGATGGGAATTACCATGGTGCTGCAGATGCGGATGACACCAAGTACGGGTGATAAGATGCAGCGTCGTATCTTTATGCTGATGCCGGTGATTTTCCTTATTTTCTGTTATGGTTTTGCCTCTGCCCTGGCGCTTTACTGGACGGCTCAGAATATTATCAGTATTGGACAGACCTGGTTGCTGCGTAACCGCAAGGACGTGGAACTGGTGAAACGCAAGCGGGTTCCGCGCCCCATGCCCGGAAAGGGGCGCCCGAGTTTCAATGCGCCAGCAAAGAAGAAGCCACCCAAACGCAAGCAGATACGCACAGGTGGGAGCAAGGGACGGAGGTCTTGAGTTTCTGGGTTGATACGGTGTAGGTGTCAGCCAATTGGCCAGGTTATTGATTCAACCTTGACTCAGCGCACATTTATGTTATCGAAACCGTTCCGCTGGCCAAACGTGCCGTGTGGAATGAAAGGAGTTTGAACCAGCTCTGGCAGGAAGCCTTTCCGCTAAACACTTCTGAAAAAAACGTTATGAGAACTGAACTTGTAGAGCAAGCATCGGAAGTTATTGAGGATACCACTCTGCTTATCAACATGGTCTCCAAGCGTGTGCGTCAACTCAACAACGGTCGTAGCCCTTTAATCACCGTGGTTGAGCGGCTAGGTGCCGCGGATATTGCTCTTACCGAGATCATTGAAGGCAAGATTGTCATTGATGAGAGCGAGGGCTTGAGGGAAGCGGAGTAGAATTGCTTCCTCTGCCCTTGGCCGTGGCAGAAAAAAAGGCCACGGTAGAATGTCGCAGGATATTGCCAACAACCGGAAGGCTCTGCATGATTTCCAGATCCTCGAGAAGTTCGAGGCGGGCGTGGAACTGAAAGGCACGGAAGTGAAATCAATCCGTGCCGGGCATATCCATTTACGTGATGCCTTTGGTATTGTGCAAAATGGGCAGATGT
The DNA here is from genome assembly GCA_024229495.1 of Verrucomicrobiaceae bacterium. GTDB lineage: Bacteria > Verrucomicrobiota > Verrucomicrobiia > Verrucomicrobiales > DEV007 > CACIUL01. Next base: position 29,723 of record JAAESJ010000658.1, read on the forward strand.
TTATGGCAGGGTGCGATATCAAGCCCTACGAGGCTGCAAGTCATGAACAGCACGAGCCCAGGCGTTTGCGGCGCCTGTTGATGCATCGCCGCGAGATTGAGAGGATTAAAAGCAAGCTAAATGAAAAGGGCTTGTCACTTCCCGTGTTGCGGATTTACTGGAAGAATCGAAGGGTGAAACTCGAGTTGGGCCTTGGGCGCGGAAAGGCGCAACATGACAAGCGTGAGACGCTCAGGAAAAAGGTTCAGGATCGTGAGGCACAAAGGGCCATGGCGCGCTTTAACCGTCATTAGGAAGAATTTCACGGCAAGGGTGTATCACCTTCTGGATGTGGTGGAAGTCCGGCCTTTTGGTTGTCGGCGAGATTATAACTCGCGCCAGTGATGTCCGCGCTCTGCTAGGAGTTGATCGGCTTCAGGTGGTCCCCAGGATCCCGCAGGGTATTCTGCCATGGGCGGTGGTTGTTCATGTTCATGCCATGCAGACTCAATGGCATCGATAAACAACCAAGCGTTCTCGACTTCATCGCGGCGGGCAAACAGGGTGGCGTCACCAGCCATGGCATCAAGTAACAGGCGCTCATATGCCTCGGGGGATCCTTTTCCGAAAGAGGACAGGTAGTGGAAGTCCATTTTCACCGGCTCGATTTGCAGGGTGTTTCCCGGCAGCTTGGAGAGCATGCGCACAGACATTCCCTCATCGGGCTGGATTCTCATTGTCAGCACGTTGCTACCGTCAATGCTGGGCAACTTTTGAAACAATACATTAGGTGGGCTCTTGAGATGAAGGGATATTTCAGTGGCCTTTTTCGGCAGTCTCTTTCCCATGCGGACATAGAAAGGGGTTCCTTCCCATCTCCAATTGTCGATAAAAATCCGCATTGCCACATAAGATTCAGTTTTACTCTCATCGGCTATTCGTTCTTCCTGGAGATATCCGGGTACGCTTTCGTCGTTGATTTCACCATGGGTATACTGGGCGCGTACAATATTTCTTTCCACCTCCTCAGGCCCCATTCTTCTCAGGGACCTGAGCACCTTGACTTTCTCGTCACGGACACTGTCTGCGGAGAGATCAGTGGGAGGTTCCATGGCGATAAGGCAGAGCAATTGCAATAAATGATTTTGAACCATGTCCCTTGTGGCGCCGGCTGTATCATAATACCCACCGCGTCCGCCTTCCATGCCAAGGTCCTCAGCGCAGGTGATTTGGACCTGCTCAATGAATCGACTGCGCCACAGGGGTTCAAAAATCGCATTGGCAAAGCGGAGGATCATGATGTTTTGCGCAGTCTCTTTGCCCAGATAATGGTCGATTCTGTAGGTGTCATCTTCACTGAACGTATTGCTCAGCACACGATTTAATTCCTGTGCGGTTGTGAGATCACTTCCCAGTGGTTTCTCGATGATCACGCGTGTCCATCCTCCGTTTCTTGATTGGTTGAGGCCGGCCTCCTTGAGGTTTTCCAGTACTATCGGGAAAAATTCAGGGGCAGTGGACAGGTAGAAGAGCCTGTTGTGCATTGTGCTGCCATCAGCATCGATCATGTCCAAGTGCCTGGAAAGGGAGTGATAGGCGTCAGTGTCGTTGAAGTTTCCGCGGTGATAGGAGATGTTGGAGGCGAATTCCTCCCAGACTTCCGGGTCATGGCCGCTGCGTGAATTTTTCCGGTTGGATTCGGCCAGTTCATTGCGCCAGTAATCATCGGTTTTGTCACGTCGCGCAAAACCGGTGACCTTGATCCCGGGCGGAAGATCATTGTCTGCGGCAAGGTTGTAGAGGGCGGGGATCAACTTGCGGTGGGTAAGGTCGCCGGTGGCACCAAAAATGACCAGCGAGCAGGGTTTGGCAACCTGTCGCGAAAGCAGGTCTTCCCTTAGGGGGTTGTCTGAGGAAATCGACATGGTTACCTAGATCATGCAACCAATCGCGGGGTTCAGCCAACCCTGAATGCTGGTAATTCTGATGCGCAGGCAATCCCCGGATGTTCCCTGCGTGTGCATTTTCATTACGGCTTAAGGTAATGGGAAATCAGCATTGAGGGTTATGACACGATGCCGGATTGAGGTGAGGGCATCTGAATTGTCACGATTCTCAAGGGCTTCGTGGATAAAATCACCAATTTTCTGCATTTCCTGGTTACCCATGCCACGGGTCGTGACAGCAGGGGTTCCGATGCGAATCCCTCCTCCCTTGAAGGGGCTTTCAGTATCAAAGGGAATGGAATTCTTGTTCACGGTTATTCCGGCTTCGTCAAGTGTCGCCTGGGCGATTTTTCCATTAATGCCCTGTGGGCGGACATCAACCATCATCAGGTGGTTGTCCGTTCCTCCTGACACCAGGCGGTAACCGTGATTGCCAAGGGATTCTGCGAGGGTGGCGGCATTAGCAACTACCTGTTGCTGGTAATCTTTGAACTCCGGCTTCATGGCTTCCTGGAAGCAGGCTGCCTTGGCGGCGATGACGTGCATTAGCGGACCACCCTGGATTCCTGGAAAAACCATGGCATCAATTTTCTTTGCCCATTCTTCACCACAAAGGATGAGTCCGCCACGCGGACCCCGCAGGGATTTGTGAGTGGTGGTGGTAATGAAGTCTGCATGACCGACTGGCGAAGGGTGCACCTCACCGGCTACCAGACCGGCAATATGCGCCATGTCGACAAAGAGCAGTGCGTCAACGGACTTGGCGATGGAGCTCATGCGCTCGAAATCAATGATTCTTGGGTAGGCTGAGGCGCCGGCAGTGATCATTTTGGGCTTTACCTCCTCAGCTTGCTGCTGTAGTCGGTCGTAATCGATGTGTTCGCTTTCTTCATTCACTCCATAAGCGGCCACTTTATAGAATTTGCCAGAGAAGTTTGCCGGATGTCCATGGGTCAAGTGACCGCCGTGAGAGAGATCCATGGCCAGGATGGTATCTCCATATTCAAGTGCCGAAAAGTAAACCGCTGCATTTGCCTGTGAGCCTGAATGTGGTTGCACATTGGCATGCTGTGAGCCGAAAATTTCCTTGGCGCGCTCGATGGCAAGGGACTCGGCGGTATCCACGTTCTCGCACCCTCCATACCAGCGCCGACCCGGGTAGCCTTCAGCATATTTATTGGTCAGGTGGCTTCCCTGCGCTTCACGAACGGCACTGCTGGCAAAGTTTTCGCTGGCGATGAGCTCAATATTGTTCTGCTGCCGTTCGGATTCACTGTTGATTGCGGCGGCAAGTTCGGGATCCTGAGAGGCGATGGCTCCCGTGCCGGAATTAATCTTTTCTACACGTCGCTCGTGTCTACCGCCTTTTTCAAATTCGGCAGCAAGGAAAGATTCGACAATCTTAGCGGCATTCTCTTCATCGAGCCGGTGGGCACCAAGACAGAGAACATTAGCGCCGTTGTGGATGCGCGTGAGGCTGGCATAGTCGGGGGAATCCACGACCGCAGCACGAATTCCCGGATGACGGTTCGCGGCGATGCTCATGCCAATACCGGTGTGGCAGACAAGGATTCCAATGTCCACGTTGCCGGATGCGACTTCCCGGCTTACCGCGTGGGCATAGTCAGGGTAGTCGGTGGATTCATCGCAATTGGTGCCGAGGTCGCGGATTTCGTGTCCTGCACCTTGTAAGCGGGAAGCAATTTTCTGTTTTAGTTTGAAACCGGCGTGGTCGCAGGCAATGGCGATTGATTGAAGTGAAGGCATCAGTCAGTCTCGATCTTTTTCAGACGGGTTATTAAGGATGAATTTGATTATGCTTGGCAGGGACTCGAGGAGCATTTCACGGACTTCGGCATATGCACTCATTCCGCCTCCGATAGGATCGGGAATGTCATGCCCCCGGATAGAGTTATCAGCGCAGAATTCCGTGACCAGAAAGCTTTTTTCGGCTGCCTGCGGGAAAAGTGCCTCAAGGGTATAAAGATGACTGGCAGACATTGCAAAGATGTGGCTGGCACGGTTTAGCAGGTCCGCAGTAATTGCCTGGCTGCGGTTGCCGGACAGGTCGATGTTTTCAGCGTTAAGGATTGAGAGCGTGTGCTCACTGGGCGGTTGCCCGCCTCCCGTGGCGATGCCTGCTGACTGGATTTGCCACGGCCCGTCTTCATCGGCAATCATCATCCCAAACAGGCCCTCAGCCATCGGGCTGCGGCAAACATTACCGGTGCAGACAAATAGGATCAGGCGGTTCAAGGTGCCACGGTAAAGTAAAAGGTCACCATGAGTGGGTGGGATCAGATTTTTGAGCGCTCAACCCGGGATTTGTGAGTATTGTCAATATCGTCAAAAGAACCTTGGTCAAGGATCTTAGCTCTGAGGAAATCATTCGCCTTATTCCTCACTCTCCGGCTGAAATCCTCAAACTGCATCATTTCATTAATGCTGCTGGGCAGGAGCAGGAAGTTGGCAATGTGTTGTTTGATGGAACCATTAATTGAAGGGACGATGAAATATCCGACTACGGCTTTTTCACCGGCCCAGTGCCCCTCGGTGATGATCGGGGTCAGTCCCTGCTCAAGTCGGTTGATAGCGGCGTCATCATTGAGCAGGCCGAAGCTTCGAGCGTTATCGTAGTTGATCTCCAGGGAATCTGCGATTGCATTCACGGGGAACTTTTCTGAGGCTTCTGAACTCTGGATTGCCTCTTGGATTACCATGTTGATTTCAAACTTTTCCCCCATGATTTCTTCAATCTGGCGCAGGGCATCAATTGACTTGTAGAAACGTTCCCAGGCACGTTTGTCGGCCTTTGGGGAATCGGTTTTCACTTTAGCGGTGATCAGTTCGCCGAGCTCATCGATGAGAAAGCTCTTGGTTTTTTGACTTTTCCTGTGTCCCCACCAGAACGAGAACCCGATACACAGGAGTATCAGGAAAATAATCTTCCAGAATTGGTCTAGTATCATGATTTTCTGCTTCGGGTTTAAATTATCAGTGAAAGCTGCCCGTTGCGCAAGCTCTCCGGGTTACCTTCTATTTGGTGGCCTGTATAACGCTATTGTAACGCTCCTCAATAAACTCTGAGTCACGGCAATGAATGATGGCATCATTATAGGATATATGTCGGTTTACAAGGAGGTGTGCCAGACTTTCATCAATGGCGTGCATTCCTTCCTGTGAGCCAATCTGGATCAACCCGAGGAGTTGCTCAAATTTCCGCTCGATAATACATGCGCGGATGCCGTGATTGACCCTCATTATTTCTGAGGCCATCACCCTTCCGGGTTGATCCTGTCGCATAAGCAGGCGTTGTGAGATCACTCCCTCCAGGCAGTTGGCAAGTTGCGTGACAATCATTTCCTGTTGTTCGGCAGGAAATACATCGATTAACCGGTCGAGGGATTTTGGTGCGTCAATGGTATGCAACGTGGCAATGACCAGGTGGCCTGTTTCAGCCGCCGTGATTGCCGTGCGTATTGTTTCAAGGTCTCTTAGCTCACTTACCACAATGACATCGGGATCCTGTCGCAGGGCTGAACGCAGTGCGTTGGAGAAGCTTTTGGTGTCTTCGCCTATTTCGCGTTGTTTAACCAGGCCGCATGCGTGCTCAAAGACATATTCGATCGGGTCTTCAATGGTGACTGCAACGACCGAGCGTTCGCGGAGTATTTTCTGTATCATCGCCGCGATGGTTGTCGTCTTGCCGGCACCGGTGACACCGGTAACCAGCACCAGGCCCTGCTGGAGGTTGCACAGGTCGGAGACAGTTTGGGCGTGTCCAAGTTGCTCGAGTGTGGGAATTTCCGTGGGAATAAATCGGAATGCTCCCTCAATGGTGCCGCGAACATAGTGGGCATTGGCTCTGAAGCGGCCAACACCCTTCACCGCCACTGAAAAGTCGAGTTCAAGGTTTTCCTCGAGCCTACTGCGCTGGGACTCGGTAATCACCCCGAGTACGAGTTCCTTTGCCTCATCGGGATCGATGTCATGATCCTCGAGGGGGGTTAGCAGGCCGTTTATGCGGCAGGCCGGGGGTGCTCCTGCCGTGATGTGCAGGTCAGAGCCCCCCTGACTCTTGGTTTGTGTCAGGTAATCGACGATGTGGCGTTTTTCACTCATGGGATTGGATCAGGAAATGCCGCGCATGGCGCGATCGAAGTCAGATTCACTGCCTGAAGCGTTAGCGGCTTCTGCTTGGGTAAGGAGTCCTGCCTGGGCACTTTCGACCAGGGATTGCATGAATAGCTTGTTATTTGGGTTGTCTCCCCTTGCCATAAAGTCAATAATTTCAGGGATTCTCGATTCACGAAGGTAGGTGCGCACCACCCCGGTGTTTTCGACATGTTCGGTGACGAGGTGCAAGCCCCCATTGGCGGCACAGAGAAGCTTCTGGCAACAGATTCCCACCAGAAGATTGGATAATAATAGGAGCTGGGAGACGCGCTCACTGCTGGGGAAGAGGTTGGTCAGTCTTTCAACGGTTTCCGAGACGTTGGCACTGTGCAGGGTTGCCAGGACGAGGTGCCCGGTCTCGGCTGCCTGCAGGGCAATTTGCGCGGTTTCAGGATCCCGTATTTCACCAAGGAGGATGACATCAGGAGCCTGTCGCAGGGAACTGCGCAGACCACGGGCGAAGGAATCCGTGTCAGTGTGGACTTCCCGCTGGGTAAAAAGGCTCTTCTTCGACTCGAAGAGGTATTCGATGGGATCCTCAATGGTGACCACGTGTTTGTTCAGCTGATTGTTTAGCCATTCCAAGCAGGAGGCAAGCGTGGTGGACTTTCCTGATCCGGTGGGGCCGGTAATGAGGACGATTCCTGATGCGGATTGCACCCACTTGGTCAGCAGTTCAACCGGCAACCCGAGTGAACCCAGGTCTGGAATCTCGGTATTGATCTGTCGCAGGACGGCTCCCAGTTTCCCGAGGTGCCGGTGGAGGTTCACCCTGAAGCGGACATTATTGTGCGCCACGTAGCTTGTATCCCTGTCACCATCATAGCCGGGATCAGCCCCGCAACGTTTCCAGAATGCCTCCATATCCTCGGTTTCAACCGGATTCTCTCCCGCGATCATTAATTCTCCACTCACTTTCATGCGGGCGATATTGCCTTCACTAAGGAAGATGTCACTGGCCTTATGCTCGTGTGCTGCCTTGATTAGGGACTCGATCATGGAACTCATCACTGCGATCTTTAACATTCACTGGGCGACGTGACAAGCGCCATCGGCGGTGCCATGTTGTCTGTGAAATGGCTTGAATCTGCATGGGGCGGGTTTGTATTTGAATAAATCAGCAACAATGAAGATATTTCTCATCAGGGGCGGAAAGTGCGCCGGGCCGTTTCAAGCCGGGGAATTACGTCAGAAAATAAGCAGTGGCGGGGTTTCCCCGGGTGAATTGGCCTGGGGGGCGGGACTGGATGACTGGAGCACCTTGGAGAAGGTGCTGGCCAAGGCTGAGGACATGAGTGCATCAGGAGAGGGTGACTCCGTGGATCAGGAAAGTCTTGTCCCTCCACCTGTTCCTGAATCCTCCCGGCGTGAGAAATCAACGAAACTGCAATCTGTGCCCGTGCCTTCGCCCGGGGACGGGGGACAATATCAATCCCCGATCCAGGCGGTGCCGGACGCTGCGGAAAAGCAGCGCGAGGCAAAACGTTCCGGCGCAGCATCCGCCGCCCGCCCTAATGCCCTTGGGTTTCTGCGCTGGATTGGCGTGTTGGCTGTGCTGTTTTTCCTGGTGACTGCCTTCATGCCATGGGTGAGGACCACCACCGCTGCGGGCAGGACTGAACTGAGCGCGGTGAAGATGGTGTTGGCGGCGGAAGAGGAAGTGGCATTGCCCGGCCAGACCGTTGCGCCCAAGTATTTCGGTTTGTCAAAGATGATCCTTGTCGTTTCACTAATACTGGCGCTTTTGATCGGATTGATTTCCGTTTCAAATATCCTGAGCCGTGATGCGGAAAACTCGGGGCTTGGCATCCTGATCTCGGGGGTGCTATTTGTCGCCCTGGTGTTTATTGGGGTGGTGTATGATCATTTTTTTGAGAGAGAGTTTAATACCGCTCTCGCTCAGGCTCTTCCGGGTGTCGAGGATCAGGACATTTCCTTCAAGATGGATTACGGCTTTTATCTTGCCTTGGCATCGGTGATCCTGATGACGGGTTGCCTAATGATACCGAAGGTTGTAGCCGGATCGCTTCTTCCGGTGATGGTGCCGTTTTTTGTAGCAGTGGCCATTGCCTCCGGATTCGGGGGATTCGGGTTTTTGCGCATGGGGTCGCGCAATGCCCTGCAGAAGGCATACGGTGACGTCAAGCAGCTGCTGCCGTCATCTGACGCTGACAATCAGGGGGGCGATAAAGCCGACGGGGATGCTGATGAGGGCTCCCCGCCTGAATAAGGGAGAGAAGAGATGTTGCCGGTGGGCAGTTACTTCGGCGGGTTGTAGATCAGTCGCATGCTTTCCTCGAGGTCTTCTTTGGTCGGGGTTGGTGATGCAATTCCATTATCGGGGATGGCAAGCTTCGCGGTCCAGGCAACCCCGTTGAGGACTGTCTTGCGGAAGTTGTCGTCACTCCAGTTCTTGTGGTAATGGAGTCCGGTGAAGCCAAATCCGCGTCCTTCATTATAGTCTTCACCGCGCTGGTAGCACCATGCGACGTGCTGCGGTTCTCCTGCGGCTACTGCCTTGCGCACTGTTGGGTTGCCGGAATGCGCTCCGTCACCCCTTTTCATGGTTGCCGCTGGTGCGATTGCCGAGAGGATTGGCGTGACGCCCTGCATATTGCCCCGGAATTTCATGTGGAAATACCACTCGTCATTGGATTCAAAGGGCTTGATGCCGTTGGCTGCCGGATGATTGGGGAAAACCTTGAAATTTGCTACCCAGTGGGGATTGACTGACCAGTGGGCCTGGAAAAAGCCGCCCATCCAGTTGAGCATGCCTTTCCCGGACGGACCGACCGGCACCTCCACTCCGTAGTGCAGGCAGGCAAGGCCGACTCCCTTGCGCATTAACTTGTCAAACTCGGCAACATGACGATTGACCAGATGGCCGCCACCACCCGTGCAGAAGAAAACGACCGTGTCCGCTCCCTCAAAGAACTTGTCAGGATCGGCAGGCCAATTGATGGAATAGGCGGACTCGACCTTGCCGGGATAGGCCTTTTCAAGCCAGGCTCCAATCAGCCTGCAGCCTGCAGCATATTCATGTTGGCCGCGGCCGTGTGAACCTTTGTGGGAAACAAAGCAGACCTTCTTGGTGTCCTGCCCCTTGTCTCCTTTGTTGCCCTTGTGCTCTTTGAGCATGATGTCCTTAAACTGGACTTTCATCGGCGGGCCTGCGTGCAGTTGCAGGGCAATTAACCCGTCTCCGCGCTTCTTGGGTCCGTTATCGGTGACCTCCGCCATCAAGGTGCCGTTGATGGACTGCTTGATGTTGTTGCCCTTGGCAATGATGTGATACTCGTTCCAGTCCCCCTTCTTGATGGCCTTGTTGAGCTCGGCAGGGTTGCCAACCGGTTTGCCCTGTATCTTCTTGCCGTCTTCGCCGACGGTGACGCGTTGCCCGCGCTTGGCAAAGACGCCACCAAACCTTTCACCGTAAAGGGTTCCGCTCCAGTTGTCGCCGGCCTCGAAATCAGACTGGTAGCCGCCGATTCTCCATTCATCAGGCCCATCAATCTTGAAACTGCGGATCTGTATTCCTGAGTTACCGCCGTTGATCTTGAACTTGAGCTTCAGTTCAAAATCGGCAGGGTTGCCACCTCCCCAGATGATGAAGGTGTTGCCCCTGGTTGGATTTTCCTTGGTGGTCTGGCCGGTGATGGCGCCGTCCTGGACGCTCCAGAATTTCGGGTCTCCGTTCCAGTTTTTGAGCGATTTGCCGTCAAAGATCGGTTTAAATCCGGCATCTGCCTTGCCCGCGTGGTGATCCGCGCGTGCCTGGAGGGTAAACAGTGTCAACAGGGTGATATAGGTGAGAGTCTTCATGGTTTTTTGCTGTAATGGCCTTTATTATTAAACCTCGTGGAGGTAATGTCGAGTCTTGAGCATGTCTCAACCGGGGTAAATATCTTTTTCAGTCCTTCTGTCGACAAGATATGGGCCATGAACGATATTAATGGCCGATTTTTTGATTGCGCCATGCCGCACGACCCAGATACAGACCCCTCCATTATCATTGATCCTGCCGCCACCGGATCAGGAACCGGGGAATCCATGTTTGATGCCCTGCTGATGCACTTCGCGGGGAAGGAAACCACTGATGAACTTGATCCACGGGTGGTCAAGGCCCTGCGTGCGGAGTTTGAGCGCAGTGAATTCTTCGGTGATGACATGCGCAGGTTATGGGCCATGTGCGAGAGGGTGGTGGTGCAGTCCGGGCGGGTGCCGGGAGGAACAGGGAGTGTCATCAACCTGTTAAACCTTGCATGTGGCTATTGTGAGGAAGGTGCCGTGCTGTCGGCTTTCTGGGGTCGTTCAGGAAAGCGGGTTCGGCAGTTTGCCATGGATCTTCGCCATGCCGAGATCGACAAGGCCAGACGACGCTATGCGGCGACGGAAAGGATGTTTGAGGCGGCAGCGGGCGGGAAGATCCGCCGCCGTGACGAGGGGCTGGATGTGGAATTCATTGCCGATGACGCGACTCACCTAGTGGGTTACGGTGAGATTCCTGAGAATTATGACGTGGTTTTTATCCGGCACCAGAACCTCTGGCATGACCGCACCACGTGGCAGCGCATTTACGAGTTTGCCCTCGCACGAATTGCCGATAATGGCTTGCTGTTGATTACCTCCTATTTTGACCGTGAGCACCTCCTTGCCCTGGAGCTGCTCAAGTCGCTTGGCGGGGAAATTCTTGTCAGCGAGCGTAACCGGAGCTCGCGTGAACTTTCTTACCCGGGAAAATCCGTGGATCGTCATGTGGCGGCAATCGCCCGCGGGCAAAGTTCCTAGACGGGGGTGTTCTTCCGTTCATTGAGTGCATCAATGTGGTGATCATTTTTATTGATTTTACTATGGTTCTAATCGGACCATTGTTCACTTCCTGATCCGATGAAAAAAGATATAGCCATTGCCAAATACACGACGATTGCCGCATTCCTCGTGCTGCTTTTCTCCACGTATTACCTGCGGGCCCAGGTTCTCAAGCTCAACACCATCCGGTTATCCTCAGAGAACATCCGGACCGAGGAGGTGAGCAGGAACATTGAGGAATCACTTCCTGCCCGGCAAAAGGAGTATGAACTGCGTATGAACCACTACCAGACCGAGCAGAAGCATTACGAGGACATGCTTGATCTCTACAAGCGCGATTATGAGGAATACGTAAAGAGGATCGAGGATAAGTTTGCTCCCCCCAGGATGCCGAAAAAACCGACAAAGCCGGTTTCCCCGGAAGTCAGTGATCAGCTGACCAAGGTGGGTGTTGAGTTCAGGGACCAGCAATACCATTACTTCAACTCAACGAGTAAACTCAACTGGATTGCCTGTATTGCGGCGTTGAGTTTGGTTGGCGGGTTGCTTTACCTGCTGATGTTTGACGTGGAGGGAAAGAGGATCTTCTACATCATCATCCTTGTGCTCAGCTTCGTGTTTATGATCGGGCCTTCATTTCATTCCATCATGAGTGCTGTTGTCGGGTTCCTGCAGGCTCCGCAGGTCATGCACAGGATGTAGGATCGGAAAATTCCTTCAAAGCTTGTCGAAAGCCCTTGTGGGGGGTTAATTTCCATGGATGAGGTTTTTTTTCCTGTTGGTCGTGTTCTTGAAAATCGGTGCTGCCGCCGAGCAAGGACCCATGAACGTGCTCGTGATCCAGACCGATGAGCATAATTTCCGCACTCTTGGATGCTACCGGGAGCTGATGTCTGAAAAGCAGGCCTTTATCTGGGGCAAAGGGGTCAAGGTGGACACCCCGAACATTGACTGGATTGCCAGCAATGGTGCCATCTGTGATCGCTACTATGCCACCTCACCGGTGTGCACTCCGTCACGAGCGGCGCTGATATCAGGCCTTTACCCGCAGAATGCCGGGGCGATTTCCAATAATACCCCGCTCAAGGACAGCGTGGTTACCTTTGCCGAGGTTCTCAAGCGCAGGGGGTATGCTACCGGCTACGCGGGTAAATGGCACCTTGAGGGATCCGCCAAGCCCGGCTGGAAGCCGTCCAAGAACTTCGGGTTCACCGATAACCGTTTCATGTTCAATCGCGGTCACTGGAAGAAACTGGAGATTGGTCCTGACGGACCACGCGTTGGCGCAAGGAAAGGCGGGCAACCAAGCTACAGTCTGGACGGGGCTGATGAGAAAACCTTCACCACGGACTTTCTCGCGGATCGCACCATCGACTTTATCCGCGCCAACAGGGAGAAGCCTTTCTGTTACATGGTTGCTATCCCTGACCCGCACGGTCCGAACACGGTGCGCGCCCCCTACGACACCATGTTTGATCCTGCTGTATTCCGCCAACCCCCGAGTGCGCTTGCCAAGGGGGAGGGGTTGCCCTCTTTTCAGCAGGTGATGAAGAGCCGTTTCAACGCGCGCCAGATGGCGCTCTATTTCGGCATGGTGAAGTGTATCGACGATAATGTCGGGAAGATTCTCGATGAGCTTCGAAAACACGATATTCTTAAGCAAACCCTGATCGTCTTTACCTCGGATCACGGGGATATGTGTGGCGAGCTAGGGCGCCACAACAAGGGCATTCCCTGCGAGGGCTCGGCACGGATCCCCTTTCTGGTCCATGCTCCCGGGTTGATTAAGCCCGGTACTGTCATTCACCAGGCACTGGGGACAGTGGATTTCAAGCCCACCCTGCTGGGGTTGATGGGCGTCAAATTCAGCGAGCCCTGTGAGGGGCGTGATGCTTCAGGGTTGCTGCGAAGCGGAAAGGCCCCGGAAGGCTGGAAGGACATCACATTCGTGCGTATTGGTGGCGACAAGGCGGCGGGCAAGAGCTGGTTTGGTGCATTCACCCCGAGGCACAAGCTCATTTTGTCTCCAGCTGATCCTCCCGGGTTCTTTGACCTGGAAAAGGACCCCAATGAGTTGCGCAATGTTCTTGCCGTTCCGGAGCATCGTGAGGAGATCCGCCGCCTTGCAAGGGCGCTCAAGGTTTACGGCGACACGCGCAGTGAACCGCTCATGAAGTCGGAAGCGGTGCGGGCAGACCTGAACTGGGCTATCAACGGAACCAAACCCTACAAGTCACTCCCGCGCCTGCGCCGTAATACACAGGCATCAGGAAAAGGGGTAAAACAAAAACCTTAAGAGATATGCAGCGACGTCATTTATTGCAATCAGGAGTCTTGGCAGGGGCAGGTGTTACCTTGTCGAGACTGGAGTTACCGGCCATTGAGCCAATTGTGAGGAAGGGGGGGGCACGCCTCAGGTTAAGTGTGGCAGCGTATTCCTTTCGGAAGCACTTCGGGTGGATGAAGGGCAGGGAACAAAAGCCCGCCGGTCGCGCCATAGACATGCGCCAGTTCATTGACCTGTGTGCCGAATACGGGTGTGCAGGCACGGAGCTGACCAGCTACTTTTTTCAGGGCGGGGCTAAGGAGGCCTATTACCGTGAGTTGTGCCGCTATGCTTTTTTGCGTGGCATTGAAATCAGCGGCACGGCGGTTGGCAATAACTTTGCCCTGCCCGAAGGGCGTGCGCGTGATGAGCAGATTGCTGCGGTCAAGGGGTGGATTGACAGGGCTGCCGTGCTCGGTGCACCGCATGTCAGGGTCTTTGCCGGCGCGGCAAAGGGAATTGATGAG
>JAAESJ010000659.1 GCA_024229495.1 Verrucomicrobiaceae bacterium
CCTTGTCCGTTGGAAGTTTCAGCGATATGCAAAGAATTATCTGCGATGCGTTCGTGGAGTAGATGATAGTGTTGGTAAAATCCAGGATGTCCTTAAAGAGTTAAAATTGGATAAGAATACGGTCGTAATTTATTCTTCAGATCAGGGATTCTATATTGGTGATCATGGCTGGTATGACAAGCGTTGGATGTATGAGGAATCACTTAAGATGCCGCTCATTGTTAAATGGACTGGGGTCACGGAGCCAGGCTCTAGGGCAACTCAGATGGTTCAGAATCTTGACTATGCTGAGACCTTTCTTGAAATAGCTGAGGCAAAGACACCTCAAAATATGCAGGGAATGTCCTTAGTTCCAATCTTAAAGAATGGAAGAGCTGAGAACTGGAGAAAGAGCATTTATTATCATTACTATGAATTTCCGAGTGTGCACATGATTCCACGCCATTATGGCATACGGACCGAGAGATATAAATTGATGCATTTTTATCAGTTCGGCAATGAGTGGGAAATGTATGACCTTCAAGAAGACCCTGATGAGTTGCAGAACATTTACGGGAAAACTGGTAAAGAAAAATTACAGGAGGACATGAAAAAGCAACTCGTTGCGATACGTAAATATTACGACGATAATACGGATGTTGCTGAAAAGCCTGCTGATTGGAAGAAGAAGATGCGCCCGTAAAGGGTATCAAGAAAGGATTCCACGGACGACCTTGCCGTGGACATCGGTAAGGCGGTAGTCGCGTCCCTGGAATCGGTAGGTGAGCCGCTCGTGATCAATTCCAAGGCAGTGCAATATAGTGGCGTGAAAGTCATGCACGTGCACTGGATCCGCTTCTACATTGTAACAATAATCATCGGTTTTCCCATAAGTGATGCCTGGTTTGATACCGCCGCCGGCCATCCAGATGGAAAAGCACCTTGGGTGGTGATCACGGCCAAATGAATTGGGATTGCCCTGAGCATAAACAGTGCGACCAAACTCACCGCCCCAGATGACGAGTGTCTCGTCGAGCATGTCCCGTCTTTTTAGATCTGCAATTAGGGCTGCTGATCCCTGATCGGTTTCCCGAGCAATGGTAGGCAAGTAGCGCTGAACGTTGCTGTGATGATCCCAGCCACGGTGAAATAATTGGATAAATCTTACACCCCGTTCAGCTAGTCTTCGTGCTAATAGGCAATTGGCAGCATGGGAGCCAGGTTCTTTTGCCTCTTCTCCATAGAGTTTGAAAGTACTTTCCGGCTCGTCTGAAGTATCTGCCAGCCCTGGTACCGATGCCTGCATGCGGTAGGCCATTTCATATTGCGCAATTCTCGTGGTAATTTCCGGATCACCTATTTCTTTTTCGCGTATTTGGTTGAGTTTGGCAAGGCGATCAAGCATTGATCGCCTGCTTTCTGACCCGCCACCGGCGGGATCGTTTAGATAGAGGACGGGATCTCCCTCACTACGGAACTTTACTCCCTGATATTTTGAAGGAAGAAAGCCGCTGCCCCAGAGGCGATCATAGAGTGGCTGAGCTTGGTGAAAAGTGTTCTTGCTCAGTAGCACGACAAAAGACGGCAAGTTTTCAGTTTCGCTGCCTAGGCCATAGCTTAGCCAGGATCCGATACTTGGCCTACCGGGCTGCTGATGACCGGACTGGAAGAAAGTGACAGCGGGATCGTGGTTAATTGCTTCGGTGTGCATTGAGCGGACAACACATATGTCATCGACTACTTCTGCCATGTGTGGCAGCAGATCGCTGAGCCAGGTTCCGGACTTGCCATGCTGCCTGAATTTCCATGGTGACTTAATTACGGGAAAGCTTTTCTGTCCTGCCGTCATGCCAGTTAGGCGCTGACCATCACGAATTTCCTTGGGCAGTTGCTTCATGTGTAGTTTCTCAAGGGAGGGCTTATAGTCGAGCAGATCGACCTGTGATGGGGCTCCAGATTGAAGCAGATAGATGACTCTCTTGGCTTTAGGCGCAAAATGAGGAATACCCTTGAGGCCGCCGAAGCGGGCGCCGTCTTTGGTCCGTTCTTTCGCGCAAAGTTCACCACTCAGCAGTGATGAGAGAGCCGCGACCCCGATGCCAGTACTGGATTGCCCGAAGAACTGACGACGATTCTGAATTAAACTGGATTCAAGGAGAAGTTCATGCATATAGGATTATCCTTTTGTAACTGTTTCATTGAGGTTCAAGAGCAAGCGGGCAACGCTGGTCAGCGCTGCCAGTTTCGAGATATTCAACCTAGTGTTGTAAGGTGAATCGCCAACTTTCAGAAGTTTATGAGCTGTCGATTGGTTTGTTTCGAAGAGCTTCAGGTTTTCCGTATAGGAGGAACGCAGCAATGTAAGCTCGGATTGCACGGGGACCCGAGCTGTCACAAGACGGAACCCATAGGTGATACGCTCGTTTAATGTTTGTCCCCCCTCGCTCAACATGCGTTCTGCTAGGCGCCGTGCAGCTTCAACGAACTGTGGCCCATTGAGCAGCGCTAGTGCTTGCAGAGGAGTGTTGGTTCGCGATCGTCTAGTGGTGCAGAATTCGCGTTCCGGCGCATCAAATGTCTTCAGCATTGGAGAAGGAACCGTTCGTTTCCAGAAAGTGTAAATGCTGCGGCGATAAAGGTCATTTCCTTTGCCTTGTTGGTATTCTTTTGAGTAACCGGGCCTGTTATTGAGTTCCATCCAGAGTCCCTTAGGTTGGTAGGGATAGACACTCTTGCCTCCGAGCTGGTTAACCAGTAGGCCGCTACTGGCAAGACAGGAATCACGAATTTCCTCGGCATCTAGTCGCATTCGTGGACCACGGGCAAGTAATCTGTTTTCCGGATCGTTACGGTAGGCAGCCTCTCCGGCATGGGAGGTTTGCCGATAAGTCGCCGAATTGAGTAATAGGCTGTACATATGTTTGGTATCCCAACCGCTCCGGATAAACTCAAGGGCGAGCCAGTCGAGTAGCTCAGGGTGCGACGGTAGTTCTCCCTGAATACCGAAGTCCTCAGCTGTTTTTACCAATCCTGTACCGAAGAGTTGCTGCCAGTACCTGTTAACTGCGACTCGGGCGGTCAGTGGATGGGTTGGATCCATTAACCATTGCGCAAAGCCGAGACGATTCGAATTGTTTGCTCTCATTGTCGGAAAAATGGCAGGTACACCTGCTGATACTCTTTCCCCAGGTTCATTGTATTGTCCCCGATTAAGCACGTGCGTTGCCCTTGGTTTTGCCATGTCCTGCATTATCATCGTTTCGGGGAAAGAGGCCGCCAGTTGTTTTTCAATCGTTGCGATACGTTTTTTAAGGTTCCTGTTAGGGTTGTGATGCGTCAGGAAATATTTCTTAAGGCGATCGGATTGAGATTTTGTTCTTTTTTGATTGATGATAGTAGCAATTTCACGGATGTCTGCAGGGATGCCCTGTAGTTGCAGGGCATCTGTC
>JAAESJ010000660.1 GCA_024229495.1 Verrucomicrobiaceae bacterium
CACACAGCCAGTGGAGAACCCTATTACCATCGCGGACTTCAATGCCACTGTTGACTACGGATTCGGAATGCCGCTTGACCAGCGGCTTTTCTCACCGAGTGCGCGACCCTTTACCGTTGCGAACAAGGGCAACCCGGTCATGGAACTATTTTCCTAAATAAAGTTAACCCGGCAATATGGGTTTCTGTTTTTCTTTTTTCAGAACAATGAAAGTAATCAAATCACTGACGTTGCTTGTTATGGCGTTGGCGCCGGCGCTGGTAGCCGCCCCTGACACGAAGAGCGCAGCTGCCCGGGTTGATGAGCTCATTGAGGCCGGTTATGACCGGCACGAGGTTGAACCGAACCCCGGCATTGATGATGCCACCTTTGTGCGGCGTGTTCATCTTGACATTATTGGCCGCGTTCCAACCGCATCCGAGACCAGGGAATTTATTGGTTCAAAGGATCCGGGTAAACGCGTCAGGCTCATTGATGACCTGCTTGATTCCCCGGGTTATGTCAGTCACCAGTTCAATTTCTGGGCTGATATCCTGCGTATTACCACGCGAATGAATGGCCAGGGGATTGAGAATGGTATTGCCTACACGCACTGGGTGAAGCAGGCAATCTCCACGAACATGCCCTATGATCAGTTTGTTCGCGGACTGGTCACAGCCAAGGGCATTATTGACGAGAACGGGGCGGTGGGATTCTACCTGCGTGACCGCGGTATGGAGATCGATCATCTGGCCACCACGGTACAGACTTTTCTCGGCACCCAGATGGTTTGTGCCCAGTGCCATGATCATCCTTTTGATGAATGGACCCAGATGGATTATTACAAGCTCGCCGCCTTCAGCACGCCGGTAAGTGTCGTGCGCAATCCGGGGAGCATTAACCAGGCGATGGCAATGGTAAACCGCCAGATGGTGGAGGAGGGAAAGCGTGCCAGGAAAAATGCCAAGGGCAAGAAGGCGCAGATCAGTGCCGGTAAAATGGCCCAGAAGAAAGCAGCTGATTTCAAGCGTGGGCTCAATGAGTTGACCTATAACTTTCGTAACTCGGTGATCAGTGAGACAGGAAGGGCCCTTAAGTTGCCTGATGACTATCAGTATGATGACGCGAAGCCCAAGCAGGTGGTACTTCCCGGAACACCTTTTGGGGACAAGGTAGAGATCAAGGAGGGTGAGAGCCGAATCGATGCTTACGCCAACTGGATGACATCCTCAACCAACCCGCGCTTTACCAAGACAATTGCCAACCGGTTGTGGAAGCGTGTGCTTGGAGTTGGGCTCTTTGAGCCTGTCGACAAGATTACAGAATCCACCAAGGCAAGTAATCCCGAGCTTCTTGACTACCTTGAGGAGTTGATGGTCGATCTTGGTTATGACCTCAAGGCGTATTACCGGGTGCTTTATAATACCAGGACATATCAGCGCGGGGCACAGTCCTTTGACCTGTTTTCAGGAGAAGTGTTCCATTACCCGGGACCCCGGTTGCGGAGGATGAGTGCCGAGCAAGTCTGGGATTCCCTTGTTGCCATGATCCGGTCGGATGCCGACACGGCAAAGAGCAGGGACAGCAACAAGTATGCAGTCTCGGAGGTTCGTCTCAAGGCCTGGAAAGCCCTTGAGGAAAAGTCCCCTGATGAGTTGCTCAAGCGCCAGGCGCAATTGCGAAGATTTACTACTCAGTCGGAAAACAAGATGGAGCAATTCCGCAGTCGCGTGGAGCAGGTAATCAAGGAGAAGGACGGGACCAAGGCCGTAGGGCTGGCCAACGAGCTGATGAAATATAACGTGAATGCGACCAGGGAGTATGCGCGACTGACATTCTGGGACACCATTCCCGGCAATTATTTCCGCACACCCTTCCGGCGTGTGCCCAACCTGCTCTTCCGTGAATTGAAGAGGGAGTTTTCCGGGGAGGACTTCCCTGATGAGAAAGGTTTTAATGCCTGGATGACAAAGGACGCGGGCTACCAGGCAGCTGAGAGTAGTGCCAAGGAAAAAGCCAAGGAGGAGCTTTTGAAGCTTCGTGAGCAGATGACAAAGCAGGAATACGCTGACCACCTGCGTGAGAGAAAAGCCATTGCAGGCTTGCGCAATTATGTGCGTGCCTCGGAGATTGTCAGCCCGGCACCCGATGGGCATTTCCTGCGGATTTTTGGCCAATCAGACCGCACATTGATTGAGAACGCCAATGACAAGG